>JAYYHB010000057.1:0-7344 GCA_036157095.1 Pseudomonadota bacterium | reverse complement strand
TACCCGCCTACGCAAGCTCGGTAGTTTTCGAAACGCCAGAGCAATACGCCGAAGAGGCCGTGAGTTATAAAGAGAGGGGCTGGACCGCTTACAAGATTCACCCGCCCGGCGATCCGCGCCTCGACGTAAAGATTTGCGAAGCTACCCGCGCAGCGGTTGGCGACGACTACCGATTGATGCTCGACTCTACATGGTCGTATGACTACCCGAATGCGCTGCACGTTGGTCGCGCAATCGAGGCATTGAATTTCTACTGGTACGAAGATCCGCTGCACTGGGATGATCTGTATGGCTACGTCAAACTGAAACAGCTACTGGCGATTCCATTGATGGCGACCGAGTTACCGCGTACCGGCCTAAAGTCTTATGCACCCTGGATCATGGAAAAGGCGACTGACTATCTGCGTGGTGATCCGGCGATCAAAGGTGGCCTGACCACCTGCCTCAAGACGGCCCACACGGCTGAGACATTCCAAATGAATTATGAGGTGCATCATGGTGGCAACTCGCTGAACAACGTCGCCAATCTGCACCTCATCATGGCGATTCCGAACTGCGAGTATTTTGAAGTGCTACTGCCCGACGAGGTGCAGAAGCACGGCCTGGTGAAGGATATTGAAGTTGACTCGAATGGCATGGTGCATGCGCCGGAAGGGCCAGGGCTGGGTTACGAAATTGATTTTGATCTTATTGAGGAGAACAAGGTAAAAGAGCTTTGATCGAGGATCTTGCAGGCAAGACAGCGCTGATCACTGGAGCGGCTGGTGGCATTGGCCTTGGCACTGCCAAGGTGTTCGCCCACGCTGGCATGAAGGTGGTCATCACAGACATCAAGGACGATCAGCTAAAGGTAGCAGAAGCTCAACTTAAAGGTATCACTGAAAACATTCTGGCATTGCCGGTCGACTCGACTGACGAGGCGTCGCTGGAGAAAGCCGCTGACGTAGTGGAAAAGCACTTCGGCAACCTGCATGTCCTTTTCAACAATGCCGGCATTGGCGGTGGTGACAAGATCCTAAATACGCCTGAAGAAAAATGGCGCAATGTCTACGAAGTCAACGTCTACGGCCCGCTCAACGGTATTAAACAGTTCTTGCCTCGAATGCTTGCGCACGGCGAGGTCGCTCATATTGTCAACACTGCTTCGTTCAGCGGCATCGAGGGTCACGGCCATCAGTCTGCCTACGGAACGAGCAAATTTGCCCTCGTGGGCATGTCTGAATACCTGCGCAATGACTTGGCCGATAGCAACGTGGGCGTTTCAGTACTCTGCCCAAACGTCGTAGACACGCCAATTATCGACGCGCTCAAGGCGCGCGTGAATGACGACGTTAAAGCAATAATCTCTGACATGGCGGTACCGGCCGAGACGGTTGGCGCACAGGTTATGCGGGCTATACAAACGGATGAGTTCTACATTTTTTGCGACGGGACGCACACCCGCGCCATGTTGGAGAAGCGTTGCGAACGTTTGATTGCTGCGATGGATCGTCAGTTCCCAAAATAATTAGCGTTTCTTGGTTTATTGCTCGGGGGTCTGAGCAGAGAATTAACGAGGTTTAGCCATGATTGAGCCAGTCCACGAAGTAAGCTGGGACCAGCTGCCAGATATGCCGGTCGGCAAATGGGAGCCTGCCAGTCTCGTGCTAGACGACAAGCTATATGTGCTTGGCGGCTATGAGAATGACGTTGTGTCAAGCAGACGAGTCGATGTTTTCGATCCGGCGGATGGGTCCTGGACCCAATTGCAGGACTGCCCGAGCCGTGTGTCCCATGTCGACCTGGTCGCTGACGGCAATGGCTTCTGGTTTGCAGGAGGCATGAAAGATAAACCCACTCGTAAGATCAAAGATCACATCATCGCGGAGGTCTGGTATTTCAACCTGGAGCTGGATCGGTACACGGCTGGGCCGCTGCTGCCTGGTCGCCGTGCTGGTGGCGGGCTTGCTCGGCTGGGTGACAAATTGCACTACGTCTCCGGGTTGATGGAGGACCGTGATACCGATTCGCCGGATCATTTCGTGTTGGATCTGGCGGAATGGGCTGGGAACGGCCATGCCCTGTGGACTAAGGCTGCTCCGCTGCCGGTACCGCGAAATCAGCATTCGATCGCCGAACTGAATGGCATGATTTACATCATCGGTGGGCAGTTTAATCATGACCTGCAGCAGCTCGATCAAGTTATGGTTGATGTGTATGACCCGCAGAGCGACTCTTGGAGCGAGGGCCCGCCGTTGCCTGTCGCGCATTCACACTCGGAAGGTGCGACTTTTGTCCATGGCGATCGAATCTGGATGATAGGTGGCCACAGTACACCGGAGGGTGGAAAGAAGGGGTTCTGCGGCAACGTCGTGACCCTGCGAGAAGGTGGAGAGTGGGAAGTCACTTGCCACTTGCCCAAGCCGATTTCATCACCAGCCTCAAGAATCATTAATAATAAGCTTTATGTCGCTGGCGGTTGGGACGGCCGCATGGACGCTGACAAGGAATGGTTGTCCTCACCTGAGGTCTGGGTTGCTGACGTAGGAGAACTATGAGCGAGCGCGTTTTTGGCTTGAGCGGCAAGGTCGCGCTGGTTCGCGGCGGTCATACTGGCAGTGGTCCGGTTTTTGCCACTCGCAACATGATGCACTGACGTGCCGTAAATGAGCGTCCACCAGATGCTTCCAGAAACCCCCAGAGATATCCGACTTGGATTGACCCGCGCCGAGGATACGGCCTTCCCGTTGCGGTGGGGAATTATTGGTGCGGGGGATATCTCTCGGCAATGGGCGTTAGCCTCGGGCGAATGTGCTGGTGCGAGCATCGCTGCGGTCGCTGCTCGGGATGGCGACGATGCTGTTGCCTTTGCAGCCGCACTTGGCATCGAGCGGGCCTATGGTGGCTACGAGCAACTGCTAGCCGCGCCCGACATAGACGCAGTATATATCGGCACCATTGATCGGTTACACAAGGAGCATTCCCTCATGGCGATTGCAGCCGGTAAGCATGTGCTCTGTGAAAAAGCGCTCGCAAAATCGGCGAAGGAAGCTCGCGAGATGTATGCTGCTGCCAACGCGAGGCGGGTCATGCTCCAAGACGGCATGTGGACACGCTTCATGCCCGCAGTGGAACACGCGCGTGCTCTCATTGAAACGGGCGAGATTGGCGACGTGCTCATGGTACAAGCTGATTTTGACACTTATTACACTACCCAAGCCGCTACACTCGCGTTCGGTGAGGCGAAGCCAATACGCGTGCAGGTGGCTGGCAAGCATTACGGGCCGGGCGGCGCCATTCTCGAATACTCAGGCAATCGCTTCGCCAACCTTGCTTTCATCCCGTACCCCAGTGAGTTCCCTGAGGTGACGGAGTTTATTGGCAGCAAAGGCCGCATCACGCTGGAACAGCCCGCACATTGCCCAACGAGGCTGACGGTGCGGATTCCAGAGGAGACGCCCTCTCGCTATTGCAACAGCAACAAACCCGCCCCAGAGCGAAGGTATGAGTACCCGCTGCCTGATACGATCCAAATACCCGATGGGCACCCCAATCAGGCGGGATTCATCTACCAGACTGAGGCAGTCCATCGGTGCCTCGCAGCCGGTTTGCTTGAGTGCCCACAGATTGATCAGCAAGAGTCGATAAGAAACCTCGAAGTTCTGGATTCCATCCACGCGCTAAAAGAGGGTGAACCTGGGCCAGTGCCATCGAAGTCTTCTACGACGAACCACTCGAATTATGGATGAACAATATATGAATAACTGGAACGACGACAAAGTTTTCGCGGGCTGGGATACGCCGCTTGAAGTTTTACGATACGCCGTCGTGCAGAGCAATTACGAAGGGCGGACGGTGCCAAAAAGTCTTGCTGATCGAGTTGCCGCGCTTGACGATGACGCCGATCAAATGAACTTTGGCGCTATTGACGTTTTGTATAAGGAAATCGATGCATTACCCATCGATCCAGAATTTCCATATCTCCAACCCAACAGCCTTGAAGAAATTCGCGCTGAGCGTCCAGAAGGACCGCGGCAACTGGGCTCGCTGGATGACAGCGAACTGCTTGATAAGCTGCACGGGGCTTGGACGGGCCGCGCTGCAGGATGCGCGCTTGGAAAACCTGTGGAGGCGATGGGCATTCGTGGTCAGGCGGGCAAGTCAGGGCGCGACGCGATTCGCGACTACCTGAAGAATCGGGATGATTGGCCGCTTGACGACTATTTCAGCGGCGCTCATGCCGGCGATGAATACACTTTGTATTGTCCACAATCGCAACGGGAAAACATTGCTTTTATGGAGGCCGACGACGATATCCATTACACCCTCATTGGTTTGAGTGTGCTTGAAACCTATGGGCCAGATTTCGTCTGGCGCGATGTTGCGAGAACGTGGAATTTTAGTATTCCCTATAACTATATTTGTACGGCGGAAACGCAAGCCATCCTGAATTACAACAATGCGGTGCCGAGGAGGGCGCCTTCGGATTGGGTTACGCCCGAGTACACAAGCATGCACCGCAACCCCTATCGAGAATGGATCGGGGCTCAGATTCGCGCAGATGCCTGGGGTTATGTTTGTGCCGGTAATCCAGAGCTCGCCGCCGAGTTTGCCTATCGCGATTCTTGTTGGACTCACCGGGCGAACGGTATATACGGCGAGATGATGTTCGCCGCGATCATTGCCGCAGCCTTTGTTGTTAGTAGTCCGGTCGAGCTTGTGCGAATTGGACTGTCGGAGATTCCGAAACACTGCAAACTCGCAGAGGCTTGCCGAGCGGCATTAGTAAAAATGCCGCAGTGCGAGAACTTTGAGGTCTACATGGATTGGGTGCAGGAGCATTACGGCGACTTACACGGAGTGCATACTGTAAACAACGCCCTGGTCGTGATCGGTTCTTTGATTTTTGGAGAGACTGATTTTCATCAATCTATTTGCCGTGCTGTCGAAGGCGGGTGGGATACCGATTGTAATGGCGCGACCTCCGGTTCGATCGTAGGTGCAGCTGCAGGTGCTTCCGGCATTCGGTCCAAGCTCGTTGCGCCACTCAACGATGTGATCAAGCCAATGGTGATAGGTTTTCAGGAAATCACGATGAGAGAGTTGGCTGACAGGACACTCAAGGTTCACCACAAAGTTTGCGCGAATGACTAAGCTTGGGTGTAGGCCGTTCTGACGGTTGTATAGAACTCTTTTGCGTAGCTACCTTGCTCGCGTGCACCATAGCTGGAGCTCTTGGTACCGCCGAACGCGACGTGATAATCGACGCCTGCAGTTGGCGCATTGACCATCGCGACTCCAGCTTGAATATTTCGCTTAAAGTGACTCGCGTGCTTGAGAGATGTTGTAATGATGCCTGACGATAATCCCAGGTCGGTATCGTTAGCGATCGCAAGCGCTTCATCATAATCTTTTGCCGGAATAACGCTCGCAATAGGACCAAAAATTTCCTCTCGATTAATTCGCATGTTGGGGCTGGTATCGATAAACAGCGCTGGGCTCATGTAAAAACCAGGAGTATCTCGTGACAGGCGTTCACCGCCATGGACGAGCTTCGCTCCCTCCTCCACACCGATCTGAATGTAGTGCAGATTTTTTTGGAGTTGACGCTCGTCCACCACCGGTCCGATATCTGTACCAGCCTTCAGCGCATGGTCAACGACGAGAGTTGACAGTCTTTCCCGCATCGAGGATACGAACTTGTCGTAGATGCCCTCGGTGACAATAAGCCTGCTGGATGCTGTACAGCGCTGCCCGGTTGAAAAATATGCACCATTGATGGCGCAGTCGACGGCAGTGGTAAGGTCTGCGTCATCCAGCACAATCAAGGGGTTCTTTCCGCCCATCTCCAACTGGACCTTGGCCATACGAGAGACCGCTCCTCGCGCCACACTCTGGCCTGTGCTGACGGAGCCAGTGAAACTTATCCCGTTTACTTTTTGGTGATTAACAATGGTCGTACCTACCTCGGAGCCACTACCCATTACTAAGTTGAACACCCCGTCTGGTATTCCCGCGTTGACGATTATTTCTGACATTAAATGCGCGGTTGCTGGAACCAGTTCCGCTGGCTTGAAAACGACTGAGTTACCGTAGGCTAGTGCAGGCGCAACCTTCCATGCGGGAATCGCGATTGGAAAGTTCCACGGGAGGATCAGCCCCACCACGCCTAGTGGTGCGCGAGTGATGGTGACGTCAAGACCGGGGCGTACTGAGTCAAAAATTTCTCCATTTAGCCGCAGCGTTTCGGCGCCGAAGAATTTGAAGATCTGGGCCGCACGCACTGTCTCTCCAATTCCTTCGAGCAACGTTTTGCCTTCCTCGCGAGCAACTAACTCGCCAAGCTCTTCCTTTCGCGCTATCAGTTCGTTGCCAATCGCATCGAGGGCATCGCTCCGTTTTTGGATAGAGGATTGCCCCCAAGCAGGTGCCGAGGCGCTGGCGGCCTCGATTGCTCGCTCGGTCTGTGCTGAGTCGGCCCACGCATAGGTGCCGACCACGTCTGTGGTGTCGGACGGGTTAATGTTGTCCTCGCCGCTAACGCCTTCTACCCATTCACCAGCGATATAATTTTTCTTGAGTTCGGACATCGATAAACGTCAATTTTCCTGCGTGAAATTTCTGTATCGGTAAGTTTAATTGAGTCTGACTACTCGCGATCCAAGGTTACCTCCACTGAGAAGGTCTACGAAGGCTTGAGGAGCCGCCTCGAGCCCATATACTTCGTCAGTTAGAAACTTCAGTTCGCCACTGTCTAGCCAAGTTAACAATTGATGGCGAGCCTCGGCGTATCGCTTGGCGTAATCGAACACTAAAAAGCCATGCATATTCAGGCGCTTGTTGACCAGTAGGCCGGGGATACCCTTTGGGCTTGGTTCAGGTTTATCGGTATCGTACTGAGATACCACACCGCAACATACGATGCGGCCGCGTTTGTTCATTCGAAATAGGGCCGAGCCGAGGATCATGCCGCCCGTATTGTCAAAATAAACATCGACGCCATCAGGCGTTGCGTTTTTCAGGGCTTCGCGAAAATCCTCGCTCTTATAATTAACCGCAGCTTCAAAGCCCAGCTTCTCAACAAGCACTCTCGCTTTGGTATCACTGCCGCAGACGCCAACAGCCCGGGCGCCGTGTATGCTCGCTAGTTGGCCTACAAGGTGTCCCACCGATCCCGCCGCCGCAGAAACTAGGACTGTTTCGCCAGTTTTTGGGGCCGCAATCTCTAACAACCCGAAATAAGCGGTTAAGCCGCTGATGCCAAGTGCACCAAGATACCGAACCGGGTCATGGTCAGCGGGGATGACCTCTACGGCTTTGCCTTGGTGGACAGAGTACTGCTGCCAGCCAGTACTTGCCGTTACG
>JAYYHB010000056.1:0-7380 GCA_036157095.1 Pseudomonadota bacterium | reverse complement strand
GTCCTGCTGGCGCGCAGTATTTTTCTTCACGGCGTCAATTAACCCTGGCAGCAAACTCGTACGCATCACCGACTGTTCTGAGGACATCGGGTTCGCTAGAGCCTTGGCGACCAGTCCGCTGCCCTGGCTCAGGATGCTCTCCGTTGCCGGATCGACAAAACTGTAGGTAATGACTTCCTGAAAACCCAAGTGCGTCAGTCTCTGACGCAGCTGACGCTCACTGTGCTGCTGCAAAGTCACCGCGGCCAAGGGCAGCTGAACTTTTGGCTTCGTGAACGGTATGTTGTTGTAGCCGTAAATACGGCACACTTCTTCGATCAAGTCAGCCTCAATGGCAATATCAAATCGATGAGAGGGCGCAGTAATCTCCCACTGCACGCCTGCCGGTGACTGATTGCGCTCAGCTACAGCAAAATCCAAACGCTGCAGCGCTTCGTCCACCTTAGCAACATCTACCTTAATACCTAGCATTTGGTTGAGCTTTTGCTCACGCAGTCTCACCTTTGGCTGCTTGGGCATATAAGCAGTATCTAGGGATTCGATGACCGGTCCGGCGGTTCCGCCCACAATGCTCAGCAAGATATCTGTGGCCCTCTCCATGGCCTCGGCGGGTAGCTCATAATCGACGCCCCGCTCATAGCGGTGCGATGCATCGGTATGCAGGCCGTAGCGCCGGGCCGTTCCGGCAATGGAGATTGGCGCAAAGAATGCGCACTCGAGAAAAATGTTCTTGCTGTCGACCTGGACACCCGATGCCTTGCCACCTATCACACCGGCCATGGCAACTGGTCCGCTAGCATCGGCAATTACCAGCGTATCGGCGTCAAGCTTGACCTCTTGTCCGTCAAGTAGCACCAGCGTGTCTCCGGGCTGAGCCATACGCACTGTGATCTGGGTATCCAACCGGTCAAGATCAAAGGCATGCATAGGCTGGCCCAGCTCGATTAGCACGTAGTTCGTAACGTCGACCACTGGGTCGATGCTGCGCAAGCCACAGCGCCGCAGGCGCTGAGTTAGCCAGCCAGGTGATTGTCGACTTAGATCAACACCTTCGATCACTCTGCCCAAATACCTTGGGCATTGAGCCTTAGCATCAAGCGTAACCTGAAAGCTTCGATCGCTTTGCGCCGGCACAGGCACTATTACTGGATACGCCACCTCCAGATTGTTCAGAACACCAACTTCTCGGGCCAGGCCCCTTAAAGACAGACAATCACCGCGGTTTGGGGTGAGATCGAGATCGACAGTCAGGTCATCTAAGGGTAGATCGGCGCCGGCGATTTCAGCCAGATCCGCGCCGACGGGATGCTGAAGTTCAATGATGCCATCGGCTTCTTCACCCAAGCCTAATTCCTGAGCACTGCAGAGCATGCCAAATGACTCCACACCTCGCAGCTTCGCCTTCTTAATTTTGAAATTGCCGGGCAGGAGTGCTCCGACTTTTGCGAAGGCGGTCTTTAAGCCTGAACGCGCGTTCGGCGCACCGCAAACAACCTGAAAGCGCTCGCTGCCGTCGCTTACTTCGCATACCCGGAGTTTATCCGCATCGGGGTGTTGTTGAGCGCTGACAATTTCACCCACGACGACGCCGCTAAAAGATTGAGCGACAGGTTCCGTACCGTCGACCTCTAGTCCGGCCATGGTCAGCTGAAACAGTAACTCCTCACTGCTAAGTGACGGATCAACCCACTGGCGCAGCCATGCTTCACTGAATTTCATCGAGTCGCCTCAATCTTCGTACTAGTTGAATTGCCGCAAGAAGCGCAAATCGTTCTCAAAAAACATACGTAGGTCGTCCACTTCGAAAAGCAACATCGCCAGTCGGTCCACCCCAAACCCGAATGCAAAAGCCGAATAAACCTCGGTATCGATATTCGACATCTGCAGTACGTTAGGATGAACCATTCCGCAGCCCATGACCTCTAACCAACCCGTGTCGCTGCACACGCGGCAGCCTTCACCGAAGCAGTGCACACACTGCACATCGACCTCTGCAGAGGGCTCTGTAAATGGAAAATAAGAAGGACGAAAACGCACCTGCAGCTCTTTCTCAAAAAAGCGCTGTAAAAAATCGATAACTGTACCCTTTAAATCCGCGAAGCTAATGCTTTGATCCACCACTAGACCTTCTACTTGATGAAACATCGGGCTATGGGTCAAATCTGAATCGCGTCGATAGACGCGGCCAGGACAAATCACCCGTATCGGCGGTTCCTGGCGCTCCATCGTATGCACCTGGCTGGGTGAGGTGTGGGTGCGTAATAAGGTACCGTCGCCGAAGTAGAACGTATCGTGCATAGCGCGCGCTGGGTGGTGCGCGGGTATGTTGAGTGCCTCGAAATTGTAGTAATCGTTTTCGATCTCCGGCCCGCTAACCACCTCGTAGGCGGCCCCGGTAAAGATTGATTCAATACGATACATCGCCTGCGTGACTGGATGCAGACCGCCGCTTCGGCCACGTCTGCCTGGCAGCGTGACATCAACCCTATCCGCAGCAAGAGCAGCTTCCATCGCAGCCGCTTCCAGCACCACCTTGCGCTCAACGATTTTATCCTGCAGAGCAGTTTTCGCTTCGTTGATTTTCGCCCCGGCCTTTGGTCGATCCTGGGGCTCAAGCTTGCCAAGCCCCTTTAGCAGTTCCGTCAGGCCGCCTTTCTTCCCTAGATAGTTGACGCGAACTTCATCCAAGCCGCGCAAATCTTCGGCGGCACTGACCGCATCGATGCCCTGCTGTAATACCTTCTCAATATCCATCGCTTGTTCCGATTTGCTCCGCGTTCCGAATCTGGCCCTTCACTGAAGGCAAAAAAAAGGGAAGAACCCGAGTCCTTCCCTTTGTGCGCACCATACGGCCTTTGGAAGAACACTCTATTAAGGTCTCCTGAAGACAGTCAGCTGTAGATCCCGTGTTTGGAACAACGCCCGTTGCTCCTCGACATACTTAGGCCGCGTGCGCCACCCCAGCACCTGCACCCGCACGTTTGGCCAATGCGGCAAACGTGCTCTTTTCATGCATCGCGATATCTGCGAGCACCTTACGATCTACTTCTATCCCTGCCTCCTTGAGACCAGAGATAAAGCGGCTATATGACAGGCCGTGTTCGCGAGCAGCCGCATTTATGCGAACAATCCATAGACGTCGAAACTGACGCTTGCGTTGGCGGCGATCACGGTAGGCATATTGGCCCGCCTTTATGACCGCCTGTTTGGCCACCTTGAAGGTGCGGCTTCGAGCGCCGTAATAACCCTTAGCAGCTTTTAATATCTTCTTTCTGCGAGCTCTGGACGCTACGCCTCGTTTAATTCTTGGCATAAGTCCTCCTAGCGCGCCTTCTTGGGCAGCATGCGTACCAAGCCAGGTACATCAGCCGCTGCTACACCGTCCAAGCCACGTAACTGGCGCTTCCTCTTGGGCGCCTTCTTCGTGAGGATGTGATTCTTGTTGGTTTGCTTATGTTTGAAACCGGAGCCGGTACGGCGAAAGCGCTTCGCGGCACCCCGGTGAGTTTTCAATTTTGGCACGAGCCTCTCTCCACGCAATTCATCGGTTGCCTACAAGGTCGACCGCAATTTCGACCGAGGCTGTTAAAATCAAGCTATCGCTTGGTTCTAGCGCTTTTCCCACACGCAAAGAGTGGTGCTAGGAAGTTCCCTTCGGAGCCTGCGCTTTTCTATTTTTTCGTTGAGCCAAAACCATGATGACCTGACGACCCTCAAACTTTGGCTCTGCTTCTACAGAACCCAGCTCGTCGAGGTCTTGCGCTATACGAGTCATAAGATTCATCCCGATTTCAGGATGTACCACCTCACGACCGCGGAAACGCAAAGACACCTTTGCTTTGTCTCCCTCATCGAGAAAGCGCTTCAGGTTGCGTAGTTTTACCTGATAGTCGCCCTCTTCCGTTCCGGGACGGAACTTCATCTCTTTCACTTGAATCTGCTTTTGCTTCTTACGTTGAGCTGCCTTTGTTTTCTTCAGCTCAAACAAATGCTTCCCATAATCCATCACTTTACAAACAGGTGGGTTAGCCTCGGCAGCAACCAGGACTAAGTCCAATCCTGAAGCTTTCGCCTCCGCCAGTGCCTCCGCTCGTGAAACGATTCCCCTTTGACCACCGTCGGCGCCCACAAGGCGTACATTTACAGCAGCGATGTCTTCATTTAACAACGAGCGATCAACTCGCTTGCTAGTCTTCTTGATGGGCGTCTCCAACCTTCTCCAAGTGATACCGTTCGTCGCACCCCTGGGGCGTCAACTTAAACAGCATGTTTGCGCATTTATCGCCCGCTTATGGCGTTTCAACTCCAAATAGCCGCCCTAGGGCGTCTGTCAAAATCAGGGCGCGGATTTTACTGCCAACCCAGCAACTACATCAAGCATTGGTTCAACCGTAAAATCTGCAGGTAGACGCCTAGCTGTCGGACTCTTCTCGATCTTTTGCACCCCTTGTTAATTCTGCGAGCTCTCAGCTCAAGC
The DNA here is from genome assembly GCA_036157095.1 of Pseudomonadota bacterium. Taxonomy (GTDB): domain Bacteria; phylum Pseudomonadota; class Gammaproteobacteria; order Pseudomonadales; family Azotimanducaceae; genus UBA4421. The sequence goes on along the minus strand of JAYYHB010000056.1, from coordinate 2,903 downwards.
TCGCTTCGATAATATCAATGTAGTGCCGCCGAACGTCTAACTTCATAGCAGCATAGGCTTTGGTAGGCAGCTCAGCGAGCTCTGTCGCCCGGGTAATCGCTGCTTTTTCCAGCTCCTGGGCACTCACGACCTCATCCAAAAAGCCAACGCGCTGTGCCTCTTCCACACCGTACAGCTTGGCTTGGATAATCGCTTGGGTTTGATGGCGTTTGGAAACCCGGCATAGAGCAATTTGCAGTCCAAAGGGAGGCAACGTCATACCGATCGCTGTTTCGTTTAATCCATACTTGGCTTCTCCCGAGGCACCGAAGCGCGTATCGCTCGCCAACATCAATAACGCTCCCGCGGCAATCGCGTGTCCGGCGCTGGCGGCAACGACGGGCATGGGGCATGAGAATAAACGCAGCAACAACGACGCCCCTTTGTCCACCAGAGCCTTGCTCTCAGCAGGTCCTTTGCCGATTTCCTTGAGATCAAAACCCGCACTGAACACACCAGGACGTCCCTGCAACACCACGGCCTTGGACTCTGCCTCAGCACGATCGAGGCCTTGATTCAGGTTGTCGATAAAACCATGACTCACCGCATTGGCCTTACCATCATCCATGGTAATGACCGCTACCTCGCCCTCTGATCGAAAATTCAACATCACACTCTCCTGCCTGTAATTCGGCCACTTATGAATTGTTTTAGCTCAGGTTATTCTAGGCGCTGATCTGGTTCGCGCATACATGCCAAGACAGGTTTTGAGCAGGGCTTAACATGGATATCCAACTTTCTGATGCCGCTCAAAGACGAGCCGAACTATTAGGAACATCGGGTCAGGTATGGATTCAGGAGTTGCCTCACAAAGTTAAAGAAGCACTAAACCAGTATGGCCTGACCTTTTTAACCGCCGTAGAGGGCGGCTCTGAAAGCTATTTGGCCCTCGCGCAAGACTCCATTGGTATCCAGCGCATCCTAAAAGTGTTGATGCCTAGCGATGCTGAGGTTAGCGCCGAAATTGCCGGACTTCGAGCAGCAAACGGCCGAGGCTATGTCCGCATCCTTGAAGCCGATGCATCAAAGGGCATCGTAGTCATGGAGCGTTTGGGTTCACCCATCGCGAAAAGCAAACTAACCATTCAATCGCAGATATCGCAAGTCACCCGCGCGCTGCAGGAAAGCTGGCAGGCGGATACCAAAGGACAAGAGTTAGTTCCTGGCGAGCGAAACGCGGACTGGCTGGAGAACCATCTTCGTCACACGCCGGGCAAAATCGGCATGAACTTCGATCCTAAAATGATCCACCGGGCATTGGATCTAATCGAGAACCGCCGAGCCGCCTGGCTAAGAGAAGAATTTGTACTGGCACACGGCGACCCCCACGAATACAACACGCTCGCGGTCAGCAATGAACAAGCGGCGGGCTACAGGCTCGTGGATCCAGACGGCATGGCCTTCGAGGCTGCCTACGACCTTGGCATCTTACTGCGCAATTGGATTGATACTTACCGACAAGCAGACCCTGTTGGGGAACTGCTCCGCAGAGCTATATGGCTAAGCGAGGAAACCGCTGTCGCAAAAAACGACATCATCAGTTGGGGCCTCGTCGAAATTGTCTCCACGGGGATCCATCTGGCGGAGCTAGGTTATGTAGGGGAGGCAAAAGACTATCTTCAACTGGGCGAGGCGGTTGCAATTCGCTTGCCGCAAATGTAGAGCTGTTTGGTCGATCATAGCAGCCGCAATTAAAAGCAATCGCTCACTCGTTGTGTCACGCTCGCAAACGCCGAGTTTCTACGGACTAAATGGAGGGTTACATGATCACAGTCTTCGGTTCGCTGAACGTCGACTATATTTTTCAGGTTCCGCAGCTACCCGCACCGGGAGAGACCGTACTGGCTTCGAATATGCAGGTACTACCCGGCGGCAAGGGCGCCAATCAGGCAGTCGCTGCCGCGCGGGCCGGAGCGAAGGTTAGCATGGTGGGCGCCGTCGGCAGGGACGCCTTGAGCAAGATCGCTCTTGCAGGCTTGTTAGACGCTGGCGTAGACACCAGTGCAATCGAATTAAGCACCAAGCCCACCGGTACCGCAGCAATTAATGTGGACGCACAGGGGGAGAATGCGATTACCGTATCCTCTGGGGCCAACCTTGACGCCCGAGCCGACTCACTCGATGAGAAAAATCTAACTCCGCGCACGACTGTGTTGCTACAAATGGAAGTACCGATGACTGCAATGGCGGACCTCGTCCAGCGAGCCCGTAAAAAAAAGTCATGCATCGTATGGAACCTTGCGCCCATGCAAAGTGTCGACTTGGCCCTACTAAAACAGGTCAACTGCCTGATTGTTAACGAGGTCGAGTTAAACCAACTGCACTCCGAGCTTCACCAAACACCGGGACCAAACAACGGTTCAGCCAAGGATGTTGAGCAGAGAGCTTGGGACATTTTTACGCTTACCCGTCAATCTGTGGTTGTCACCTTAGGTACCAACGGGACCCTAGCCGTGCACAACAACACCCTGCTAACGGTGCCGGCACTCACTATTTCAACCGTAGATACCGTGGGGGCTGGAGATGCCTTTACCGGCGCATTTACTGCAGCCTTAGATCTGGGCGAGACATTTCCGGTGGCGCTTCGTTGGGGCAATGTGGCCGGTGGGCTAGCCTGCCTCGAAACTGGCGCGCAATCCTCTCTGCCCACTGCGGCACAAATTTCTGAGCATCTTGCTGCCCTCCCCGGTGCTTGAGCACAGATGAGAATTTACCTGCCGAATCATAGCTGCGAACATCTCTATCGTTATGCACATTGGAGGCGAAATGAGAGAAACAACTATACGCATTTTTCTGCTCTTCACGGCATGCTTTGCTGCCATGCATGCAACGGCCCAACGCGATCTACCCGAACTCAATACGAA
>JAYYHB010000055.1:0-5949 GCA_036157095.1 Pseudomonadota bacterium | reverse complement strand
GATCAGCAGCGTTTGGCCATGCACTTAGCGGTACTGCATCGGCACTGTGGCATCGCGCTGGGCGACCAAGATGTATTCGCCAACGTGGTTGGCGGAGTGCGTATCACCGAGACTGGGGCTGACCTAGCACTGCTACTTGCCGTGCTGGGATCGTTCCGTGATCGGGTTCTACCCCGGGAGCTGATCGTCTTTGGAGAGCTAGGTTTAACCGGAGAGCTGCGGCCGGTGGCTAACGGTCAAGAGCGCCTGCGCGAAGCATCGAAGCATGGCTTTAAGTACGCGATCGTACCTTTTGCCAACAGGCCCAAGGAGGCGGTGGGCAAGATGCAGGTACACGGGGTCAAGACCCTGGCTGCGGCACTCGAGGTGCTGCAGTCTCTTTAGCGCGAATGCCGGATATTCCTGGATGCCAAAAAGGCTCCCAGAATATTCATCGGTGTATCGGCTTGTACTTGACCCTCGTTGGCTGAGCATCACCTAAACGTTTCTTGCGATCTGCCTCGTACTCGGTGTAATTGCCCTCAAAGAAGGTCACATCACTGTCGCCGGTAAAGGCGATGATGTGGGTGGCGACGCGATCTAAGAACCAGCGGTCGTGGGAGATCACCAGTGCCGTGCCAGCATACGACAGCAGTGCCTCTTCTAAGGCGCGCAAAGTTTCCACATCCAGATCGTTGGTAGGCTCGTCAAGCAGCAGCACATTGGCGCCGCGTCGCAGCAGCTTGGCCAGGTGCACGCGGTTGCGCTCCCCCCCGGACAGGGTGCCGACGAACTTTTGCTGGTCTGTGCCCTTGAAGTTAAACCGACCACAGTACTGGCGGCTGGCAATTTCGTGTTTACCCACGCGAATGATGTCTAGGCCATCGGAGATCTCTTCCCAAACGGTCTTGTCGTCGGCTAAGGCATCGCGGCTTTGATCGACGTACGCGAGTTCGACGGTCGCGCCCTTGTCGATGCTGCCGGAATCCGGCTGCTCCTGCCCGGTTAGCATTTTGAAGAAGGTCGATTTACCGGCACCATTACCGCCGATGATGCCCACGATGGCACCTCGCGGAATGATTGCGCTGAATTCGTCGATCAGCAGACGATCGCCGAAGCCCTTGGAGAGATTGTTGATCTCAATCACCTTCTCACCCAAGCGCTCACCCGTGGGAATAAAAAGCTCGGTGGTCTCGCGTCGGGCCTCGCCCTCTTCTGCAACCAACTCCTCAAAGCGCGCCATCCGCGATTTGCTTTTAGCCTGTCGTGCCTTGGGGTTTGAGCGCACCCATTCCAGCTCAGACTTAATCGTGCGCTGACGTGCTTCGTCCGTAGAGGCCTCTTGCTCAAGGCGTTTTTCCTTGGCTTCTAGCCATGTGGAGTAGTTGCCCTCATAAGGCAAACCGCGGCCGCGATCTAGCTCTAAAATCCAGCTGGCCACGTTGTCTAGGAAGTAGCGATCGTGGGTTACCGCCACTACGGTTCCAGGATACTCATCCAGGAATCGCTCCAGCCAGGAAACGCTCTCGGCGTCTAGGTGGTTGGTGGGCTCATCGAGCAACAACATGTCAGGCTTCGACAGCAGCAGCGCGCACAAGGCGACGCGACGGCGTTCACCACCGGAAAGACTAGCGACAGGTGTTTCCCAAGCCGGCAGGCGCAGCGCATCTGCCGCAATATCCAATGTGCGGTCAATCTCCCAGCCCTCTACCGCATCGATCCGAGTCGCGAGATCGCCCTGACGCTCGAGCAATTTAGCCATCTCGTCATCGTCCATAGGCTCGGCAAAGCGATCAGAAATTTCGTTGTATTCATTGAGAATATTCATAACCTCGGCGACGCCAAGCTCAACATTGCCGCGCACATCGAGGTCATCGTTCAGCGCAGGCTCTTGGGGCAGGTAGCCCACGCGAATGTCCTTTTGCGCCCGGGCCTCGCCGTCAATCTCGCTGTCCTGGCCGGCCATAATGCGCAGCAGGCTGGATTTGCCTGAGCCGTTTAACCCAAGCACACCGATTTTTGCGCCGGGAAAAAACGACAGATTAATGTTCTGCAAAATGGTTCGTTGCGGCGGCACCACCTTGGTGACCCCTTGCATGGTGTACACGTATTGCGCCATTAGTACTCCTGAAGGCTAAAGCCGCGCAGTATACGGTGACGTGCAACCTTTATGCGAGGAGCGCTGCGATTTCTTTAATTTTTAGCTCTCTAAACCAGCGGCGATCCAAGCCATGGGCGGTGTTTTAGCAAAAGTCATAGTTCTTTCGGGGCGCCTCAATCCCTTCTTGGTTTATACTTGGGAAGTACTTGGTAAAGCCCGAAAATCTATACGAGAGTGCCCATGTTTGTAGGAAACGAATCCATTGCCGAGTTCGATGCGGAGCTGGCTGAAGTCATCAACGCCGAAACCCGCAGGCAGGAAGAGCATATCGAACTGATCGCCTCTGAAAATTATGCCAGCCCGCGCTCCATGGAGGCTCAGGGCAGCGTCCTCACCAATAAATACGCAGAGGGTTATCCCGGTAAACGGTACTACGGTGGCTGTGAGCATGTGGATAAGGCTGAGGTGCTGGCGATCGAGCGGGCAAAAGCCTTATTTGGCGCAGACTTCGCCAACGTGCAGCCGCATTCAGGGTCCCAGGCCAACGCTGCGGTTTATCTTGCCCTGCTGGAGGGAGGCGACACGGTTCTAGGCATGAGTCTGGCCGATGGCGGTCACCTGACCCACGGCGCGGCGGTGAATTTTTCTGGCAAGCTATACAACCCGGTGCAGTACGGTATCGATACCGCCACTGGCGAGGTCGACTACGACGACGTTGCGCGGTTGGCGCAAGAACACCAGCCAAAAATGATTGTCGCAGGCTTTTCCGCTTATTCGAGAAGGCTGGACTGGCAAAAGTTCCGAGAAATTGCTGATTCTGTTGGCGCCTATCTGTTGGTCGACATGGCCCATGTTGCCGGTCTTGTGGCTGCCGGTGAATATCCGAGCCCGGTTCCCTATGCAGACGTTGTGACCTCTACTACCCACAAGACGCTCTGCGGTCCTCGAGGTGGCATCATTCTGGCGCGTTCGAATCCTGAGATCGAGAAGAAGCTGAATTCAGCGCTTTTTCCTGGAAGCCAGGGTGGGCCGCTGATGCATGTGATCGCTGCTAAGGCGGTAGCCTTCAAAGAGGCCATGACGCCGGAATTCAAAGAATATCAAACCCAGACACTTGCCAACGCCCGAGCAATTGCTCAAGGACTGTCAGAGCGTGGCTACTCTATTGTTTCCGGCGGTACCGACAACCATCTTTTTTTGCTCGACCTTGTCGATAAAGACATCACGGGAAAGGCGGCGGATGCCGCCCTCGGCGCGGCCAATATTACGGTCAACAAAAATGCCGTGCCCAATGATCCTCGCTCGCCCTTTGTTACAAGCGGTATTCGCATAGGCTCGCCTGCCGTAACGCGGCGCGGCTTTAGAGAAGCTGAATGTTTGCAGCTGGCTGGCTGGATCGCAGACGTTTTAGATGACATCGAAAATGAGGCGACTAATAAGGCTGTGCAGGCCAAGGTAGTCGCACTTTGCCAGCGCTTCCCCGTGTATCCTAAAGGGGATTAAATGAGCAGAGGACGGGTAAGGGCGCCCGTCTTTTGGGAGCCAGATAAATGCACTGTCCTTTTTGCGGCGATCTTGATACCAAGGTGATCGATTCCCGACTAGTGGCCGAAGGTGATTCGGTGAGACGCCGACGTGAGTGCCTGAGCTGTGGGGAGCGCTTTACAACCTTTGAAACCGCCGAACTTGTCATGCCGCACCTGATTAAACGGGATGGACGTCGAGAGCCCTTCGATGAGGAGAAGCTGCGATACGGACTGTCAAAGGCCTTAGAGAAACGGCCTGTCAGCGTTAACGAGATTGAAACCGCCGTGAACCATATCAAGCATAAATTGCGCTCGACAGGAGAACGCGAGCTACCGGCGTTGCAGGTGGGCGAAGCGGTTATGGCAGAGCTGCGTGCCCTGGATCCTGTTGCCTACGTACGTTTTGCCTCGGTATACCGAGACTTTCAGGACATCAGCGAGTTTGCTGCTGAAATCAACAAGTTGGCGTATAGCCGAAAGTCCGGAAGCTCCTGAGCGATAGCGGCTGCAACCATGTCACGCCAATCAGATGTTTTGTTTCTTGAGGCTGCTCTGGAGCTTGCTGCCCTGGGCCGCAACAGCTGCGCGCCGAACCCGCCGGTAGGCTGCATTATCGCTCTAGACGGTAAAGTCATCGGTCGAGGCTTTCACCTGCAAGCCGGACACGCGCACGCTGAAGTGAATGCGTTAGCAGACGCAGGTCATTCGGTAGCAGGGGCCACTGTCTATGTCACCTTGGAGCCCTGCGCCTTCGTAGGCCGTACACCGGCCTGCGTGCAGACTCTGATTGATGCCCGGGTTGCCCGGGTGGTGGTAGCAACCCAGGATCCTCACCCCCAAGTTGCGGGCAAGGGCTGCCAGATGCTCCGTAATGCAGGCATCGAGGTTACCGAGTTTGATATGCCTGCAGCGCGCCAGATGGTTGCAGGCTTCGTGTCGAGAATTACTCGTAAGCGTCCGCGGGTGGTGCTGAAGTCCGCCAGCAGCCTGGACGGAGCTGTCGCTTTGGAAAGCGGTGAAAGCCAGTGGATTACTGGAGCAGCAGCGCGACGCCAAGTACAGCGATTGCGTGCCCAAAGCGACGCGGTCATTACCGGCGCAGGCACTGTGGCTGTAGATGATCCACAGCTAAATGTGCGTGATGAAGAGCTCCTAGCGAAGCCCCTTAAGCAACCTCTGCGGGTTGTGCTGGATAGCAGCTTACGCGCACCACCGAATCGTCAGATCTTCAGCGAAGGCACCTTGGTTGTACACGGGCTCGATCAAGACGCGCGCTATGGGCAGCAGACACCGGGTACCGTGGAGTACCTTGCCTTGGCTGGCGGCCCGCGCAATTTGACGGGTCTACTTGAGGCCTTGGCAGAGCGCGGCTGCAACAATGTGCTGGTGGAGGCAGGCCCCAAGATCCTCGGTAGTTTTCTATACCCCCAGCATGAGGTACCCCTGTGGGATGAATGGGTTTGCTTTATCGCGCCCATGGCCATCGGCAGCGCGAGCCTATCCCTCGCTGATTTCGCACTGTCCCAGTTGGCCGCAGCCCATCGGGCAAAAGTCGTAGAACACCGTATGATCGACGAGGATTTGCAGCTACGGTTGCAGCCCGCGCAGTAGTCTGAGCTGAAGCCGAAACAGGAATCTCATGCCCGAAGAAAACACCGCCCCGAAAAACAAAACCCATATGTGGGCTCGCCGTAAGGCACGTCGGGCGCTGGCCCAGGCGGCTTATCAATGGCAGGTGAGCCAAACTGAGGTGCTGCAGCTGCGAAAGGAGTTTGGTGAAAAGGCCTTAGATAAAGCCGACGCCGAATTTTTCGACGATATCCTCTCGCTCATGGTACGTCATCACCAGACACTCGACGCCCAGCTGGCGCCATTGCTGGACCGATCGGCAGAGCACCTAGACCTGGTGGAACGCGGCATTCTTCGTCTAGCGGCAACCGAGCTGAATCATCGCATTGATGTGCCGTATTCCGTGGTGATCAACGAGTATGTTGAACTCACCAAGACCTTTGGTGCGCAAGACGCCCACAAGTACGTTAATGGGGTGCTGGATCGTCTTGCCCAAGATGTTCGCAGCATCGAAGTCGCGGCAAACCAGAGCCGCTAACTTCGATGCGCAACGAATTTGCGTTAATCGATGCCATCACCCGGGGATTGGGAGATCGGGCTGCAGGCGAATGGGTTTCCTTGGGTCCAGGTGACGATGCCGCGGTCATTTCCACGACGCTAAATTTTGCACAGATCGCCTCCATCGACACACTGCTACCAGATGTGCACTTTCCTGCCGAGGCACCGCCAGAACTGATTGGATATCGGGCGCTGATGGTATCGTTTTCTGATCTT
>JAYYHB010000054.1:0-3775 GCA_036157095.1 Pseudomonadota bacterium | reverse complement strand
CAGTATTCCAATGGATGTGTGGATCGAGACCATTCCATTTAACGAAACGCGCAACTACGTTCAAAACGTACTCGCCTTTGAAGTGGTGTATAGAGAGCTAGAGCAGCGCTCTGCCCCGGTGCTTCGCGGCTCAGAGTGGGTTACTCCCGCAGGCTGACGGCCTGAGGGGACAGCTGCACTTACAGCGGCTCGGCGATATGGATTATGACGTTACAACGGGTGCCAAGAATTCTGCTAGCGCTTGCGCGCCAAAGGGCGCATCGAGCTCAGCACTGCCCAGGCGGAGCACAGGGATACGCGCGCCGTAGACGTTAATGAGCCCGTCATCTGTAGCCACGTCAATCACGTCCAGCTGCATCCCAGCAACCTCTGGCGTTGCGAATAGAAGATCCAGGGCTTGCTCGCAGAGCGCGCAGTCGGTTGTGCTGTACAGTGTCAATCGATGCATAGTTGATAGCTGGTGGTTAACGGTCGCCCGCGAGTGTAAGCCAAGCTAAGATCTTGCCATGCGATTCATTAAGCGCCTAGCAACACATCCGAAAAATATGGATTTTCCTCTGCCGATACATGCCCCAGTAGATTGGCAGCTGATCGAATCTGCCGAAACGAACCAAGGCTCGCTTTGGCTCACAAGTATTGCTCTACCAGAGGTGCCCGAGGCGCACATCATTGTTCCCAGCCTTTCCTGCCTCGAAGAAGCCTATCAGTATCAATGGATCGTGAGCCGCGCAGCGCTATCAGGGTCTGAATCTAGACCTAAATCGGTCGAGGACCTTAGCGTACTCGCCCCCATCGCACCCGCCGGCAGCACCGCCCATCCGATATTTGTCGTCGCCCACGATGCACCGGGCACGCTGCGAGGAAAGATCGATTGCTGGCATACCGAAAGCCCGCTGATTGAGTCCCGGGTAAATGCCCTGCTGTGGCTACCCAATTCGTCCACCCCCCCAAGACAAGATCTGCTGTCAGTAACCGTGCGACCGATCGATCTAGCGGATATTCAACTGCCCCAGGCTGGGGACTCTATTAGCCTTCCCATGCCTCGGGCGATCAGCCAAATGCAGGCGGAGCCGGGCATTGCCAAGCGCATTTGCTCTCCCACGGCGACGGCCATGGCCGTTGGCGGTAACCACGCGCTAGAACACTGGCCTAGGGCAGTTACGGCCTGTCTCGACCCTCATACCAAGGCCTATGGCAAGTGGCCCCTCGCCATCCACTGGGCCTCTCAAAACGCTCGGATTGGCGCAATCGAGGCTTTGGCGGACTGGAAGGCGGCCCTAATAGTACTCAATAACGGCTCACCAGTAGTGTGCAGCATACGGTTCGGCAAGGATAATCTACCAGGCGCACCCTTGCAGCATACGGGTGGGCACCTAGTGGTCCTCTACGGTCTAGAATTCGAGGGTGAGCATGGTTATGCGCTGGTGATGGACCCCGCCGCGGCATCGACTGCTGAGGTAGCCAGACGATATCCGCTTAAGGAGTTTAGCGACGCATGGCTGAGACATCGTGGCGGGACCTACCTCTTTTCGACGCCCCCGGCGTTAGCGTCAAGGTGAGGAGAAACCGCTTAGTGGACATTGGCATTGAAGTCTATTTGCGCAAAGTGGTCAACCACGACCAAGTCGAACTTCTGCAGCTCATGCGCGCCAGCATGGATATCCACCGACCATGGATAACACCCCCAACCACGCCGCAGATGTTTCGCAACTATATGCAGCGGATTCGTCGCAGCGATCACGAAGGCTATGCTATTTGCCGTACTACGGACGACTGCATTGTTGGGGTGATAAACCTAAATCACATCGTACGAGGCACCTTTCAGAACGCCTCTCTCGGCTACTATGTTGGCAAACCCTACCAGGGTCTAGGTTATATGCGGCAAGGCCTTGAGCAGCTGCTGCGCCTCGCCTTCACAACCCTAGGTCTGCATCGACTGGAAGCCAACATACAGCCGGACAACGAACGCTCCAAAAAGCTTGTCGCGGCCTGCGGATTTCGCTTCGAGGGGCTCAGCGAGAGCTTTCTGTTCATCGACGGCCAGTGGCGTGACCATGAACGCTGGTCTGCGTGCGCCGACCGCGATACCTTACGCCCATGAGCAAGCAGCACGATCCAACTTTGGCTTTAAGGGTCGCCATTCTCGCGGGTGGCAATTCCGCAGAGGCTCAAGTATCTCGCAACTCCGCGGCTCAAATCGAGCAAGCGCTTGTTGATTCGGGCCACAAGACACAGGTCATTGAGCTAAATGATCAATGTGTTCAAGCCTTACTTACCATGCAGCCGGACGTTGTTTTTCCTGCTCTGCACGGCCCGCCAGGCGAAGACGGTACGGTACAGGGTATGCTAGAAATCCTTCGCCTACCCTATGTTGGCAGCGACGTAAGAGGCAGCGCTCTGGCGATGGATAAGGCCATCGCCAAAAGTGTGTTTTTCCGTCAGGGACTGCCAGTCAGCGAAGACTATACTGTCCGCCCCGGTGATGATTTATCCGCCGCTGCAGAGGCGATACAGGCCCAGCTGGGGGACCGCGTCGCACTGAAGCCTTTGAACCAGGGCTCCGCCATTGGCGTACAGTTGTTACCCAATGGAGGGGACATCGCCGCGGCACTGCAAGAGAGTATTGAATATGGTAGCTGCCTGGTAGAGCCCTATATTGAAGGGCGGGAAATGACCGTAGGCGTACTACAGCTGCAAGATGAACGGCTAGTTCATCCCGTCATCGAGATTCACACCCCGGTCGGCGCGTGGTACGACTACGAACACCGCTACACGGCGGGTCAAAGTGAGCATGTGCTTCCGGCATCCATTTCAGAGGACCTGGGCCATCGACTTCAGGCCATTGCCGCATCCGCCCATCAAGCCTTGGGCCTGCGAGACCTATCAAGGGCAGATTTCATCGTGACGCGAGAAGACGAGATTTATCTATTAGAGGTAAACGCGCTACCTGGCATGACGCCAGTCAGCTTGTATCCAGAGGGAGCGGCCGCCATCGGCTACCCGTTTAAGCGGTTGGTGCATACCTTGGTCGCTCAGGCATTCCAACGCGGTCTGCTTTAGAAAAAAAACCGCCCCTCAGGGCGGTTAAAACACGGTTTTTAGAAACAGCGTATAAGCTTACCGTGATCTCACATAAGACTACCTTGTTAAATAAGCCCCAGTTAAGGTGCCCCCCTTCTTATAGGTCATAGCCTCGCTCATCGTGAGAAACTAAATCCAAACCATGCATTTCGTCTCCTTCATCAACGCGATTTCCAACAAACGCGTCTGTCGCTCTCAGAATGACATAAGTTACTATCGCCATGTAACAAATCGCTGACAGTATGCCTATGGCTTGAACAGAAACCTGCGCGCCGATGGCGATTTCTTCTTGTCCGCTAAATACTCCCAAGGCGTTACTGGCGAAGACGCCAGTTAACAGCGTACCCAATATGCCACCCACGCCGTGTACCGGAAACACGTCTAGGGAATCGTCAATTTTCAGTGTGCGTTAGATGTAACCGGTAGCGTAGTAGCACACCACACCCGCCAATAGACCGATAATCTACCCGCCACCGGGACCAACAAATCCAGATGCGGGCGTAATCGTGCCAAGACCAGCCACCATGCCTGTCACAGCGCCGAGCGCCGATGCCTTACCGTGGTTAATGCGCTCAAGCATCATCCACATGAAGGCACCGCCAGCGGCAGAAATATGTGTTGCGAGCATGGCCATGCCAGCGTCGCCATGGGCAGCCAAGGCACTACCACGGTTGAAACCAAACCAACCTACCCA
>JAYYHB010000053.1:0-11845 GCA_036157095.1 Pseudomonadota bacterium | reverse complement strand
TACTCCTTTTTCTGTCGCAGTGTATTTGCTTAACGGCCCATTCTTTCGGCGCCCGCAACAAGTTAATACTTACTCCGCCTCCCATAGACTGCGATGCAATTCGTCGGGATCTTGTGCCACCGAAAACTGCTCGTCGATACATAAACATAACCGCCGCGTGGATTGATATTTGGGCCAGTCGGGTAAAGCGTTTGCCTGTCCGTAGCGATTCGGGTTGCCCCAGCGGGCCATTGCAATCACTAACCCAGACCAGTGCAATCCCACGCGTTGAACTACAGGGTCACGAGTGTCGTGAAACGTGTAGGCGTGCGATGTGGGCTTAGAAACCGTATTGAAAGTAAACGCCATCTCCGATGCATGAGGAGTTCCAACATGCTCACTAGCATCGAGGTTCACAGGCAAATCAAAACGATACAACCAGCCTCCAGCGCCATGAGTCGACGACGTTTCCGCAGCTTTGATCGCTATGCGTCGGAACATGTCCGTCCAGATTATTTCATGCAGCTTGCCGGGCGAGGCCTTCGGGTAGGCTTTAGCCAGAGAATCGAAATAGGCTTCAGGATCGCGGCCGCAGAGCATATCGGTAGCTAGATATCGATTAAGCCACTCATAGTGATCCTGGGGATCTGGAGAGCCCCTAGTGTAGTAGGAGCCTTCCGTAGCATTAGTACCAGCCATTATTGGCACGCCGGTTGTGCCTCGTTCGATGATTGCTTGAAATGTATCACGCGTGATTACAGTGCCGTCCACGCTAAAAGCACCACCAGCTTTCAAATCAAGAATTTCTTCGGCTCGCATGCCAAGCACGATCTCCAGCAAGTCATCGCGTTCTACCGAGAGGTGATCTGCCAACCATTCGGTTCTATCAACGGTAGGGCGATATACTGCCGTGCCACTGCATGATATGGCTTTATGGAAGAGGCCATCGGCGGCTGGAGCGGCGAGTAGCGCTAATACCGATGAACCACCTGACGACTGACCGAAGATCGTAACGTTGCTTGGGTCTCCGCCATAATCTTCAACATTGTCTCGAATCCACCGTAACGCCAAGATCTGGTCACGAATGCCATTAGAGGCAGAACCCGCATAAGCCGATCCGAAGTACGACCAGTCGAAAAACCCAAACACACCCAGTCGGGAATTTACCGTGACTACGACAACGTCGCCTTGCTGGGCGAGAACGCTACCATCATATTCATTAGCGGATCCAGCGACAAAACCGCCACCATGGAACCAGACTAAAACTGGGCGGAGTTTCGAGCACTCCTTTGGCGCATATAAGTTTAAAAATAAGCAGTCCTCGCTGACATCGCCCGCGACAGGAAGCCCGAGGGTACTAAGTGTTTTACTTTGCATGGCGCGATTTGGATAGTCAGTGGCATCGTAAACACCTGACCATCCTTCGGCCATAACCGCCGCTTTGAACCGGTACTTGCCCGTAGGAGGCTGCCCAAAACGAACGCCTAGGAACGCATTTACATTATCGTGTGCGACAAACCCTCGAATCTTCCCTAACCGAGTAGCTAAAACTGCCACTATGAATCCCTGCTTTTATTGCAATGAACAAACCCTAACCTCACGAAGCTAAATTTTTGGGTAACCAGGAGGTACCCTTGTAACAACTATGAGCATAAATTCCCCCAATTTTTGGACGCAAACGACAGGCATCTGATCGAATCGGAGATTTTTTAGAGCAAAAAAATGGGGGGCTTTTCGATCCGAGCGTTTCCCCCTCGGACATGAAATGTCCTATAAAGCAGTTCACATTTTCAGGAGAGGAAGTTGTGAGCGAACGAATCAAAGCGAGTAGATACCTACTCATAAAAGCACTCTTGCCACTTTTGATGGCAAGTTTTCCATTTGCATCCAATGCCGACGAAGCGGCTGAAGAAAACACATATTTTGAAGAGGTAATAGTCACAGCCGAACGGACGGAAAAAAACGTTCTTGACACGGCTATGACGATTACTGGTTTTTCGGAGGATGCTCTAAAGCAGTTCAACGTCCAAGACAGAGACAAGCTCCAGATCCTGGTGCCTGGCTTACAATTCGGAGAGACCGTAGACATGCTCGGCAATGGCACGTCTCTTCGCGGTATTGGAACGCGGAATGCTGGAATCGGTCATGGTGACAGATCAGTTGCGACCTACATCGATGGTGCATACACCGTAGGTACATATGGGACTGCGCCAGGAGGAGGCTTCGATCTCGAACGAGTAGAGGTCGCTCGAGGACCTCAGGGCACGCTTAACGGCCGAAACTCTATCGCAGGTTCGATCAACTACATATACAAAAAACCCTCGCAAGAGTCAGATTTTGAATTGATGGCGCAAGTTAACGATTTTCATCAATATCGACTAAATGCCGCTGTTGGGGGTCCAATCACGGACAGTTTCTCTTATCGCTTGACTGGAGGTCGTCACGATGGTGATGGCTATCAAGAAAACGTCGGGCTGGGAGAGGACACGCATGCACCTGATCACTCTTTCTACGCACTGCAGCTGCGATTCCAGAATGATAAATTTGATAGCAACATCCGTTACTCGAAGGTTCGGGATCAAGGAATTCCGCGTGCCCAAGTGCCGCTCGCGAATTTGAATACGACCGAAGAGCGAATTACTCTGATCGGAGCCTACGCCATCGGCAACACGCCGCCGGAAGGTGTAGATGTAGCATCGGTGGAAAACACTAACTATCTATACGCCACGCAAAACCCTGCAGGAAAGTCTACTTGTCAAGTTGGTCTGCCCTACATGCGTTGCGGGAATATCGATAACCAAGTCGCGATGAACAGGACGGGCTATGAAGACTCCGAGGGGGAGCTCATTAACTTTTACGCTCAGTATGAATTCACCGAAAACTTATCACTTCGCTACACTTTCTCTGACAACACGGTCAACCAACTTGTCTTCCGAGATGGCGACTACACTACAAGAGTTGGTGGCCCGGGTGATGCCTTCTCTCAATCCACGGATGGAGGCGTAGCCTTTTCTGATAGAGCCTATTATATGGTTTACGACTATGAGGAAGAATCTCACGAGTTGTTGTTAAACTGGGCAGTCAGTGACCAAACAGATGTGATCATCGGCGCTTTCGCTTACGAGAGCGACCTCTATTACCAGTTGACCCGCTGGGAATACAGTCACAGCTGGCGTTTCACTGATTCAGATGAAGCAGCAGCGGCATTGGACGGCGTTTTCACCGATCTGCCAGTGACAGACTGCGCGTCCTATGTACAGAACGTTATCGGAGCGACATTTGGTTTGCCCGTGACGGACGATGGCACGGGCTCCTATTATGTTTGCCCCGGCCAATTCGGAACACCTGGCCGTGATGGTGGTGACTTGCGTGCCATCGTGCCCTTCGGCACGGGTACTATTAACGAAACAAAAGCGTTCTTCGCCAATGTTGATCATCGCTTTAACGATAAGTGGTCTGCTTCCGCGGGTCTACGATGGTTGGAAGACAAAAAAGAGCAACCTGGTGAACTTTTCGCGGGTAACTTTATGTTCTCTTTCATTGGCGTTCCCGTAGTCATTGGATTTACCGATGGCGGGATTGCTGAGCCTGCTGAATTTGACAAAGTCGTAGGGCAGG
This sequence comes from Pseudomonadota bacterium, assembly GCA_036157095.1. Taxonomy (GTDB): domain Bacteria; phylum Pseudomonadota; class Gammaproteobacteria; order Pseudomonadales; family Azotimanducaceae; genus UBA4421. Next base: position 8,248 of record JAYYHB010000053.1, on the reverse strand, counting down.
TTTCTCTTGACTATACGACTGATGCAGACAACATGATCTACGGTCGTATATCCACAGGCCACAAGCCAGGCGTCTTTAACTTCGCCTCGCCGCCAGTGCCTGGTGTTCCCACAATTGTCGACGAATCCACGCTTATTAACTACGAGGCAGGATTCAAGGGAACATATCTCGACGGAAAGTTACAGTTAGCCGCGAGCGCTTTCTTTATGGATTACGACAAAATGCACCTTGATGCGCTCCAAGTTTTGGAAGAAGGATTTGTCCCTGATGAATTCAACACGACGCCCTTGGCGGAGTTCACTTCAGCAATACCGGATACCGAGGTTTATGGCTTAGAGTTGGAGTACCAATACGCGCTAACTGAAAACACCACGCTACTTGGCTTCTACGCTTTCACCGACTCGGAAATTGGAAAGCACTCTTCAGTGATTTTAGGTAACCCAGACGCTCAATATGCTCTCTACGATCACCTTGATTTTGAGACTGGAGACATGACGCAAAGCTGGTATGAACTACCCACAGATCAAACGGGTAACATGCTGCCTAGCCAAGCGAGGCACAAAGCGTCGACCTCACTACGTCAAGACGTTGCTCTCTCCGGAGGCAGCAACCTAAGTCTGCTGGCCACATGGGCTTACAACGGGCACTGGTATCCGACGATTGGCAACATTGATCTGTACCGCATTCCAGCTCACAGCCGCTTTGATGCATCCGCGACTTGGACCTCAGCGGACGAGCAGTTATCCGCCCAGTTCTACATAAACAACATCACGGATGAGATCTCTCTTAACGAGTTCATTGCCTCTGGAGGCCACGGGGGGCAAGTATTCCTGGGATCTCCAACGAACCAAAGAGAGTTCGGTTTAGTAGTCCGATGGATGCCTCAATTTTAAGTATTTGGGAGAGTATCAACGGATACGGAAGAAAAGCGCGCTACAAAGCGCGCTTTTTTTTGCTTCTCGGCATGATCTACTTTTTGTTTGGATAACTCCGACTTGTTATCAAAGCCGGCTCAGTCATCTACCGCGTTGCCACTTTAGGTGCGTTTTTTATCGTTTATCTGGTCGCGTGTTGAAATGCGTTCAAGGGTCGCTCGATTATGATCAAGCGTCCACTGGCCTATTTGTCGCGTATTTTGCGCCGCATCCCAACTACGACCGCGAAGGTATATTAATGCTGCGCGCAAATTCTCTACCGAATCTGAACGCTCCAGAGCGCTACACGCTATCAAGGCGGGATAACCACTTTCATCGTTTAAGCTCTCAAGTAGTGCAGCTTCTGCAAACGAAACTAAGTGCGGGATTTTTTTTGCCGAGGAACGTAGCCAAGATAATAGAGCAATTGCGCTTAGGTAGCGCATCTTCCCCAGTTCGGCGAGCCTCGGATCGTTTTTCGCATCCGTCCCCCAGTGCGTAACTACCCCATTAAGAAAGCGCTTCATTTGGGATATTGCTTTTTCTCCGAAAATTCCGAGGGCCGCTAGAGCATCAAGGGTAGCGAGGATTACATGGGGTTCGGGATCATCCAGAAGCTTTTCCATTTGACCAATGTTCTCGCCAACCTTTGCCGAACCAGCGTCTCCTAAAGCGAACACCGCATTAATTCTTATCCATGGGTCAGTATGGCCCAACAACTTCACTAAAGCAGTCACGCCAGGCTCGCCGATCGCACTCAACGCAACAGCCGAATCCTCAGGCGTAAATTGCGCATCAAGGAAAAATCGATCTAAATGACGACTATTCACGTCTTCAGGAGAACCATAGGCATTTTCCTCGCGCGGACTCTTCTTCGCAGTCGTCAAAAGTTCGGCCACAAGGGGTTCCACAGCAGGAGCACCGACGGTTACGAGTTTGTATAGCGACGACAGCCGTTCTTGTTGGTCGGGACTCTTTATACCAGCGATTAGCGCCTTTAGATTATGGCGAGAGATAGGTCTTGTTGGGATTGAATACTCAAGTCCGCCTCGCATCCAGTGCCAAATTGACTGCCAAGCGTCAGGAAGATCATGATGAGTCTTCAATTTTTCAGGCGTTCGCCATTCTATCTCTTTATTATTCCAAGATGGCTTTGTCGGATTTTCGCAGCGAAGAGCCACAAACTTCATCATGTAGCGTGCCTTGTTACTAGTATTTGGTGATCCCGCATGTACCAAATCAAAATGAGCGATCACCACCGACCCTTCTGGTATTTCCTGCATTACCGCCTGTTCTGCTCGAATATCATGCAGGGTTGCGTACATGTGAGAGCCGGCAAGAAACCGCGTGGGCCCCATTTCTAGAGAAGTTGCATGCGGAAAATAGAAAACGTTGGCGGCACGAGGCCTATGCCAACGCGTACGCCCGCAGGTAGCATGAGAATCCTGATGCCAAGCAGAAGCAGAGATAGACCCACGTGCCATCTTTGGCTGCGTGGCAAAGGCCTTCATCTTTGATCTATTGTTAGAAGGAAACTCCCCTTCTGTTCTTTCCTCGGCATTGTTTTCACCACCATGGGAAGCCGAAGCGATATAGGACTTTAACGGGTTGCTGTTATGCGGGAATCGATGAGGTAAAAATTCGAATCCCTCTCCTAAAACGCTGGTTAGTGCTCCCTGTACTGCCGCCGAATTGCTCAGCCGATTAAGCAACGGCACCCTGGGGACGATATTGTCTCCGGGATGCGGTAACTCATATTCCAGCGCGTAAGCAATTTGCTGTGAAACCCTTTGATGAAAATCTGAACTCAGCTTGGAATCGATAATGACGAAACCATCGGCGATAAAGCGCCGCACCTGTTCATCGCTCAACAAATGCTGATTTTGTTTATCCATAAATCTTTATGCGTTGTGTTTTTACCTTTACGCAGCATCGATTGGCCGCACTTGTACGCCGACATTACTAGCGAACCAATACGAACGAAAACACCTCAGCCGATTCCACCGTAAATTCGAGCCGCACTGACCTCGCCTTACGCCTTACGGCGGTGGAAGAGGCTTGGAATACCACTTCATCAGTCGTAGAACACCTAAAGCTGTTCTCCGCGATCATTTTATCTTGGTGATCTAGAAGCTTAACCGCGATGCAGCCACCCGGCATCACGTCAGCGTTTAGCTGAATTTCCTCTCCGAAATATTCTATAAGGTTGGTGGTCAGTTTCCCTGGCCGCTCGTAATCGATTTGCCTGTACCCCGCAAATCCATCGGGTCGTAGTGCAGCCAAAGCCATGCAGCCGTTGCGCCAGCCGAAGTGCAGCCAATCGCTGCCTCCGTAGTAAAGGCGGACTTCTTTCTCTAGAAACACTGGTCCCGCGCAGGCGTAAACGCAACCGTAATCATATTCCAACGGATTATCGCTGCAGCCAATAAGAGCGTTACCAGCGTCAATGCGTTGCCACGACAGAGTGTCCTGACTGTAAGCCAGTTCAGTCCATGCTCGATCAGAAATCTGATCGTGAATCACCAATAAACCAAGGTATGTATCGCCGTGCCGAAACACGGTCATCGCGTATGGTTGCTCTTCCCAGCGCTGCGCATCGATCACCGTGGTCGGCTTTGACCATTTTACAAAGTCAGAGCTTTCGATTCTCGCCACCCTGCGACACCAACCATGATTGGTCTTAGATTCCGCGCCCACAAGCACACGATCGGTCTTGATCCAATCACGGGTAAAGGCCACATATTTATTCAAATGTGGCACCCAAATGGCATTGTTATGGGTATCGCCTGCCAAGTGACAGTTAATCTTTTGCGGCGAAGACCATTCGATGCCATCCGCCGAGAAGCTTACGCTTAGACCCTGAAAAAGCGCCTTGTAGCGGCGGCGAGGATCTTCCTCTCTTTCATCCCTGAAGATGCCCGAGCCGTGCACGCTGCGCATGACGAGGTTATTGCGCTTGCCACCCTCGAACTCGACCATACCCAAATCGGGTTTTTCCCAAATAATACCGTCCCGGGACTGCGCATAACAAACGCCCATCTCCTGCTGTGCATGGCCCTCAAAGGGCGACTCAATTCGCTGCGCCAGCGTCATGCCATGGGCGGCATGAGCGACTATGAAGGGGCTGTACCAACATTGATACAGGCCCCGATCAGAATCAAAAACGATGTTGCCATATAGGTTATCGAACCTGCGCTCCCATGGATGCTCTTCCACGAATAGCGGGTTTTCGGGATGCTTGGTCACCGTGCCTACCCGCAGTGCCAAGTTAGCGGTGGTCCAAACGTTAGCCTGGTTTAGCAGTAAAAACCTGCGTTCAGCCTTTTGCTTAATGATCTTATCGCCAAATCTGTGTATCTCGACGATACTAGGGCGCAAATATATTGAGTCAAAGCCAGACCGTTGGTTTGAACCGTCTTGCAGAAAAAATTACCACCCACAATTGCTCAAAGCTGAGCTTGCAACACCCTGAACGTAAACCATGCAGCAACCTAACGCAGAAATAACAACAGCATTGCTCACCGAGAGCGCTGTGCAACAAGCTGTAGACACCCTGCAGGCAGAGGGCTTTGTCATTTTGCCCGAGGTGCTGCCCAAAGCTTGGGTGACGGCCACCCGCTCGGCGTTTACAGCTGAACTGCAAGAGGGTTATCGCAACAGGCCAGCCAGTCAAAGCGGACACGGCGGCTTCGAGCCGCCACTTAAAGCGCCGTTTTTAGATCCACAGATCATCGAAAATCCTGCCGTAATGCAGGTACTAGAGCGCGCGCTGGGCGAGCATTTTTTCGGCTGCCTGCCTTACGGTTGCAACACCGCATTTCCCGGCAGTGGCATACAAAACGTCCATCGAGATTGTGGGCACTTGTTTCCCGAGCTGAACCAAGCGTTGCCGCCAATGCTTGTCGTAGTGAATATCCTGCTCGATGACTTCACCGCAGCTAACGGTGCAACAGAAATCTGGCCAGGCTCCCATCGCTTGGTAGATGCGAATCAGGCGGAGATTAACACGCTGAAAATTTCACCAAGTCGCTGGTCGGACTACCCTCGGGTGCAAGTAACGGCGCCTGCGGGTTCTATCGCCATTCGTGATATGCGCACGTGGCATCGAGGCATGGCCAACACCACCAATACGCCACGCACCATGGTGTCGCTGGTGTATTACCGTCAGTACGCTTTACCTGACAACTTACATGCAAGTGAGGAGAACCTAGAGGATGCCGCGCTAGAGCAGCTATCAGATCGAGCCAAATGGATTTATCGGCTCTGGCGCTAGCGTCAGCGGCAGAGGAGGTCTGGCCGCCATCTAAGTCGTCGGATAAATGGGGGATATAAACCAGTGCCCATCTTTCTTTCGCCTAACCATCGAAGCCAAATTAACAGGTCAAAACTGAGGAAAGTGCTATGTCCACGGTGTTAGGCATCGATATTGGTACTCAGAGCGTCAAGGTGCTTTTTTATTGCGCAGACACCAAGCAGTGCACGGCACAAGCCAGCGCACCGCTGGCCATACACCGCACCCATGACGGCGTTGCTGAACAACAGGCGCATTGGTGGATCGACGGCCTGCAAGCAGCACTGCGGCAGATAGCACCCAGTGTGCTCGCGAGCGTGACGGCCATTGGCGTATCAGGTCAGCAGCACAGTTTCGTGCCTATCGATGCCAGCGGCCACCCACTGGTGCCGGTTAAGCTGTGGTGCGATACGTCGACGACCGCAGAGTGTGACTATCTCACCGAGCGTATGGGCGGTGCCGATGCCTGCATCGCCGCACTGGGCAATCCGATTTTGCCAGGCTACACGGCATCGAAACTGCTGTGGTTTCGCCAAACCCATGCAGATTTGTATGCGCAGATGGACTGCATACTGCTACCCCATGACTTCATCAATTTCTATCTGACCGGCAAAACCACCATGGAGGCTGGCGATGCCTCGGGCACAGGCTTTATGGACATTGGCTCGCGACAATGGTCCCAACAGATGCTCAGCATCATTGATCCAAACACAGACCTGCGCGATCGCCTACCCAGCATCGCTACTTCGATGGCACCAATCGGCCAACTGCTACCCAGTGTTGCCGGAGAACTGGGACTCCCGTCGGGCATACCCGTGGCCCCGGGCGGCGGCGACAATATGATGGGCGCTATCGGTACTGGCAACGTTAAGCCGGGCTTGATAACCATGAGCTTGGGCACCTCTGGCACCATCTACAGCTTTGCAGACGCGCCGGTCATCGATCCCAAGGGAAACATCGCGGCCTTTTGCTCGTCCACAGGTGGTTGGCTGCCGCTGGTTTGCACCATGAACTGCACGATTGGCACCCAGCTCATGGCAGATCTCTTCGGTACAAACATTAGTCAGTTCGAGGCGAACCTACAAAATTCTGCCCGCGGCGCCCAAGGAGTGATCGCCGTGCCCTTCTTCAACGGTGAACGTGTCCCCAATCTGCCTGGCGGCAAGGCGTGCCTGTTTGGCCTCGATGGACAAAACATGCGCGAAGAATATTTTTTGCGCGCCACCGTGGAAGGCGTGACCTTCGGCCTTCGCGCCGGGCTAGAGCTGTTGGCCAAACAAGGGATGACGGCGCAGGACATAGTGCTTACCGGTGGCGGCGCTAACAGCCCTGCTTGGCGTCAAATCGTCGCCGACATTTGCAACGCCCCGGTGACGGTGCTCACGAATCCAGAGGCCGCAGCCCTGGGTGCTGCGCTGCAGGCCCTCGCCAGCCTCACTGGCGCCGACATCCAAGCATTAGCTGGCGAGCACCTTACAAAGGCTACCGACGCTTGCTGTCTTCCCCAGCCCAACGCAGTGGATTTTTATCAAGAGCACTACCACACCTATCAACGTGCAGCAGCCCATGTGGAAGCCCTCTATCGCGAGGGCAGACCACTATGACCATTGCGATTGTTGGCGAGGCCATCATCGATTTCATTGCGAACGCACAGGGGGAGTATCGGCCCCATCTGGGCGGATCACCCTACAATGTTGCCATTGGGCTGGCCAGAAACGGTGAATCGGTCAGCTATTTATCACCTTTTTCCAGCGATAACTTTGGCGAACTGATGCATTCAAGCTTGCGCCGGGAGGGCGTGCAAATTCCAGTGCAGCGGCGCTCGCGCTATCCAACTTCTCTAGCTCTTGTTACTACCAATGCAAACAAACAGCCTAGCTATACCCTGTATCGTAAGGGCATTGCCGACACAGACATTACCTTCTCTGAAATCGCGACCCAATTGCCTGCGGATCTCACGGTTCTGCACACCGGTTCGCTGGCGATCACACCCGACCAGCTTCCTAAGATACGCGAACTAATGCAGCTCATGCAGCGGCGCTCAATCGTCATCAGTTTAGACCTCAATATTCGACTCGGCGCGAGTCCAGATACGGATGCATATCTCGAAGGCGTCCGCTCATTGTTGCCCTTCGCTGACCTCATCAAGGCTAGTGATGAAGACCTAGCGCCGTTTCAGTTTGCTCGAGATGCTGAGCGCGCCGCGCGAATAGCTTACGGGCAACAGGGTAAGGGTATGTTTGTGCTGACTCAGGGCGCCAGTGAAACAGTGTTGTTTGTCGGCGACACGGTCCTGCGATCCACACCGCCATCAGTTGTTGAGGTTCGCGACACCGTCGGCGCCGGTGATACATTTTATGCTGCGCTGCTCGCATGCCTTCGGCGCAATGGTTGCTGCGATTTGCCAACAATCCAGGATGCCGCGACCGCCATCGGCGAAACGGCTTTATTGCAGATGCTTAAGTATGCCAACGCTGCTGCGGCAATTAACGTTTCACGAAGCGGCTGCGCACCGCCCACTCGGGCGGAAATTCAGGCCTTACTCGATACCTAAGCCAAAGCGCGCCAAACCGGTGAGCTAGTAAGGATTAGACGGCGACATCAGCCACGACTCCAAAACGTGTACCCGAGCGATACCGCCGACGGCAAATAGGCTCACGCCCAAGCTGTCCGTGCGGGCAGGGTAAATGCGCCGCGCGACGGCCTGTCTGTCATTGGCAAAGACTTCAACCACCGACTTATCGATAAATATGCGCAGTCGCAGTCTTTCATTTGCATCCAGCGAAAACGGCGCCGTCTCAATGGCCTTGGGTGAGTCCGGTGGCCCGGACTGACGTGTATCAACACTCAAGCCGCCCTGTTCTGGCGAATAGGCAATAATCGTTTCCTCTTCACCATTCGGAGCCACACACACTTTGATGCCAAATTCACTGGCATCAGCGCTATCCATTTCGACGAACAGCTCAAGGCTATCGCCACTCACACCGTCAAGGAGGAGATCGGCATCTGCAGGTACGTCGATGTCGTACAGATGCGCAGGCCT
>JAYYHB010000052.1:0-2599 GCA_036157095.1 Pseudomonadota bacterium | reverse complement strand
GCGCCATTGCTCAGGCCCAAACCGTGGGACTCGAAGTGACCGTCCACATCGTTCAGCTGCAGATCTTCAATGTTTAGCCACGCTAAGTAGGTGGCCTGCACCGTCGTCATGCGTTCGCCGGCAACGGCTCGCACCAGGTCGTGATTACGCCGCAGGGTGGTGAGCAACTGTGGCACCCAATCCGAGCGGTCGTTAAAGGCGGCTTCCGAGGCGATGTAGTTCAAGGGGCCGGGGCCGGGCACCAGGTCGCCGCGGGTCGCGACAAAGCGCTGGCGCAGCGCGGCGTCTGGCACGATGGCGGCCGCACAGCCGAGGCCGGGAATGTTGTAGGTCTTGGTGGCCGCGAACAGCGATACCGTGCGGTGGGCGATTTCAGGTACTGCATGAGCAATGGGCAGATGCTGCTTGTCCTCGTCCAAAATCAGCTGGCAATGAATCTCGTCGCTGACCAGCAGCAAGTCTTGCTCTTCAATGAACCGAGCAAGGGCCTGCAGCTCGCCGAGGCTGTAGCAACGGCCGGTAGGGTTTTGCGGATTGGCAATGCACACCATCTTCGTTTGCGGGCTAAGCGCATCGTTCATGCCTGCAAAGTCCATCGACCATAGGCCGTTGTCCAAAGTCAGCGGCACAGCAATTTGCCTGCGCCCGGAATTTTCCTGCAGAGCTAAGAAGGGGTAGTAAATGGGCGAGGGCACCAAAAGCTGCGCGTCCGCTGCCAGCGTATTCACCGCCATGTTCAGCCCCGGCACCACGCCTGGTAGCCACACGATCCAGTCCTCAGGCACCTGCCAGCCGTAGTGATGTACAAGCCAGTTCTGCAAAGCCAGGTTGAGGGAGTCGGGCTTTTTGGTGTAGCCGATAATGGGGTGCTCGAGCCGCTCGCGCAGCGGATCTAGAATGAAATCTGGTACCGCAAAATCCATGTCGGCGATCCAAAACGGCAAAGTATCTGTGCCCGCGTACTTTTGCAGCTTGGTCGCATCGGTGCCTGAGCGATCAATTACGCGGTCGAAATCATAAGCCATGGCGCATCCTGAGGAATGGTCGGAAACGACCCGATCATAACGTTATAAAGGAAGGGAATGCCAAAGTGCCTGTTAACCGGCGAGTTTTCAGGGCTACAATGCGGCCTCGCGCAACGCGCATGCAGAACAACAACACGCTTAGGACGCCGCTATGTCAGAGGAAGTATTGGACTCGATCAAACAGCAAATTTCTGAAAACCCCATCATTCTTTATATGAAGGGTTCTCCACAGGCACCACAGTGCGGTTTCTCGGCGCAAACCGTGCAGTGCATGGTGGCCTGCGGCCAGCGGTTTGCCTACGTTGATATTCTCAGCAATCCAGAAATACGCTCAACCCTACCGGGCTACGCCAACTGGCCAACCTTCCCGCAGTTGTGGGTAGACGGCGAACTGGTGGGCGGCTGCGATATCATCACCGAGATGTTCGAAGCAGGGGAACTAGAGACCTTGCTGGTAGAAACCTCAGAGAAATACGCTTCAGAAGAATAAGCCGCAGGTTTTTTCAGCGGCTACTCGTCATTGTCGTGCCTTTCCAGCCAATGCGGATGGAAAGGCCACGCATTAACAATATGACAGAACAGCTCTGCGGTGCGTTCGGCATCGTAGGAAGCGTTATGAGCCTGCACTTCACTGAAATCGAGCCCCGCCCGACGGCACGCTTCGCTAAGCACTGTATGACCAAAAGCCAGTGCGCCCAGGGTGGCGGTATCGAGCGCGGTAAACGGGTGAAACGGGTTGCGCTTAATTTTCAGCCGCTCGCAGGCCGAATTTAAAAAGCCCTGATCGAAGGACGCATTATGCGCCACTATAATGGCACGGTGGCAGCCGGCAAACTTCATTTCATCCCGCACGGTTTTGAAAAACTCCACCAAGGCCTCGCGCTCATCCAGCGCATTGCGATTAGGGTCGTCCAAATCGATCTTGGTGACCTTCAAGCTCGCAGGCTCGATATGCGAACCTTCAAAAGGCTCCAGACTCCAACTGGCGCTGTCTTTTACGCACAGCTGACCGTCGCGCATAGTGACGAAGGAGCAGGCAACTTCCAAAATGGGGTTGTCGTCCTTGCTGAATCCGCCTGTTTCTAAGTCAACCACGACAGGCAGATAGCCGCGGAATCGGTCAGAGATTTCCATGGGGGGACTCTAGACCAAATAGTGTGCACCTTCACAAAAATTCAAGAAAGTTGTGATTTGTTGGGCGAATCGCGGCTCAGCTATTGGCCACAGGTTTAGGATTTCCTTTTTCCTACCAGAGATTGGCTTGGAGCAGGTGAAGGAACTAAAGGCGATTTTCCATTCCAAGTGGGCAAAAATTTATTAGCAAGAAAAGTGCAGAGTCATGCAAAAAGATGGCCTTGTGCTTTATCTCACGCAGGCTCAGGATGAACATCGGTGTTGGGAAATCCCACCACTTGTCTGCTTCTGGGCACCGGAACCTTGGTTACACGGGCTGCCATGCGCATGCTGGACTCAGCATGTGTGCTAGCGGGTTTCACAGGTACCGGTGAAACTCCGCTGTTCGCGGGCACGGAGATAGAGTGGATGACGCCGCAAAGCGAGTACCGACCTACGGA
>JAYYHB010000051.1:0-3295 GCA_036157095.1 Pseudomonadota bacterium | reverse complement strand
ACGGATTTTATTCGCGCTATGCGCGAGGCTTGGGAGCGCGAGGAATCGCCAGCGGCCAAGGCCGCGCTCACTCAGGTGCTGGTGAATTCGCGTATGTGCGCCATTGGTAAGCGGCCGATCTGTCAGGATACCGGCATTGTAAACGTGCTGATTTGTGTTGGCATGGACGTGCAGTGGGATGCAGACATGGCCTTAGAGGACATGATTAACGAGGGCGTGCGGCGTGGTTATACACATCCGGATAACGTGCTGCGTGGTTCAGTATTGACCGACCCCAACGGTGCTCGCATGAATACTAAGGATAATACCCCGGCCGTGGTACATACAAAGATCGTTGCGGGAGACAAAGTAGAGATCGAGGTTGCCGCCAAGGGCGGAGGTAGTGAGGCTAAGGCGAAGTTCGCCATGCTCAATCCGTCCGACTCCGTCGTGGACTGGATTCTCAGTGTGGTACCCACCATGGGTGCGGGTTGGTGTCCGCCAGGCATCCTTGGTGTTGGCATTGGGGGTACCCCAGAAAAAGCCATGTTGCTGGCCAAAGAATCTCTGATGGAACCGCTGAATATGCACGAACTGCGGGCTAACGGCGCAAGCGATGCTGCCGAAGAGCTGCGCATGGAGCTTTTTGACAAGGTCAACGCCCTCGGTATTGGTGCCCAAGGGCTGGGTGGTCTGACCACCGTGTTGGACGTGAAGTTGAAGGAATACCCCACCCATGCTGCGAACAAACCCGTAGCGATTATTCCCAACTGCAGTGCCACGCGGCATGTGCACTTTACCCTCGATGGGTCCGGCCCGGCCCAGTTCACGCCACCGGATCTTGCCGAATGGCCTGACATCGAGTTCGAACTGGGCGACGAAGTTAAGCGCGTCAACCTAGATACCCTGACGTCAGCAGAAACTCAGTCTTGGAAGTCTGGGGACACCCTGCTGCTATCAGGCAAAATGCTGACCGGTCGTGACGCCGCGCATAAAAAGCTGGTGGATCTAATCGACAAGGGCGAAGAGCTGCCGGTGGATTTCACCAATCGGGTGATTTACTACGTGGGTCCGGTAGATCCGGTACGAGAGGAAGTGGTTGGCCCAGCCGGTCCAACAACCGCGACTCGCATGGATAAGTTTACGCGAACTATGCTTGAACAGACCGGTCTTTTGGGCATGATCGGAAAGGCTGAGCGGGGCAAAATTGCGATAGATGCCATACGCGACCACAAGGCGGTTTCTATGATTGCTGTCGGCGGCGCAGCCTACTTGGTTGCCAAGGCCATCACCAACTCAACTCTACTGGCATTCCCAGAACTCGGTATGGAAGCGATTTACGAGTTTGAAGTGAAGGATATGCCGGTGACGGTTAGTGTCGATGCCAACGGTGAATCCGTGCACATAGAGGGACCGAAAATCTGGTCGGCGAAGATCGCGGAAAGAATATCTGCGGTGCAGGCGTAGCCTTTGGTCTAAGCCAGCGCGTCTAAATAGCGCTCCGCGTCCAATGCCGCCATACAGCCAAATCCGGCGCTGGTGATGGCTTGGCGGTAAATGTGGTCGGCGACGTCGCCAGCGGCGAAGACGCCGGGTACATTGGTCGCGGTAGAGTTGCCTGCAATGCCGCTCTTAATTTGAATGTATCCGCCCTCCATATCGACCTGGTTGGCGAAAATGCCGGTATTGGGCGTGTGACCAATAGCGATAAATACGCCGGATAAATCGACATCTTGTTCGGCACCGGTATTTTCCCGAATGCGCATTCCCGTCACACCCATCTCATCACCCAATACCTCGGCAAGCTGATGGTTCCAGATAGGCTTGATGTTGTCTTTGGCCAGTAGCCGGTCCTGCAGAATTTTTTCGGCTCGCAGTGCATCCCGGCGGTGCACCAGATAAACGGTCTTGGCAATATTCGATAGATACAGCGCCTCTTCCACGGCGGTATTGCCGCCGCCGACCACGGCTACGTCTTGGCCGCGATAGAAAAAGCCATCGCAGGTAGCGCAAGCGCTGACGCCCTTGCCAAGAAACGCTTCTTCGCTGGGCAAACCCAAGTACTGGGCCGAAGCGCCGGTAGCGATGATTAAAGCATCACAGGTGTAGGTGGCCTGATCACCCATCAGGGTCAAGGGCTGGCCGGTTTGAGTCAATGACGCGGTGTGAATGTGGTCGTTGACGATACTCGCGTCGAACCGCTCCACATGTTCGGCCATTTGCATCATCAGCTCTGGTCCCTGTAGCTGCGCGTGTCCGCCGGGCCAGTTCTCGACTTCGGTGGTGGTGGTCAACTGCCCACCGACCTCGACACCGGTAATCAGCACGGGTTTGAGATTTGCCCGAGCTGCATACAGGGCGGCAGTATAGCCAGCGGGGCCTGAGCCCAGCACGATAAGACGATGATGTTGGGTGTCGCTCATAAAACAGTAGCCTTAACAAACACACTCGGTGCGCGATGACCAAAAAATTCGATAATAGTGTAGTGAGATGGCGCGCGCGAACAACCGTTCGGCGGCAGTTTCCCGGGACAGAATTAAACCATACCGTCGTCGCGCATGGCCTTGATCTGATCGACGCTATAGCCCAGTTCACTGAGAATGTCCTCGCTGTGCGCGCCCAGTGTCGGGGCTGGGCCTTGAATGCTCGGGTTGCCCGGTTTGGCGACGTGGGCGGCTCTGACTACCTTAACTGACCGGTTCGGGTCCAGATGGTGAGCTTGCTTAACAAACACTTCGCGATGGGCAAGCTGTGGGTCCTCGGCAATGGTTGCAAAATCTTGTATCTTCGACACCGGAACACCGATGGCGCTTAGTGTTTGCAGCCAGTGCTCTGTGGTTTTGGCGGCAATTAATGGCGCGATCAACTCATGCACCTCGTCCCGTCGCGCCAAGCGCAAAGTGGGCTCGTTAAATTCTGCATAGCGCCCTGGTAGACCCAGTTCGGTAAAAAGCGCCTGCACTTGGGTCTCTTTCATAGCAATTACCTGCACGTAGCCGTTACTGCTGGCGAACACATTTGAAGTGGGTTGTTTGGTGGGGGACGCATTGCCGTTAAGCTCTGGTGCCTTGCCGGTGACCAGGAAGCCAGTCATCTGAGGTGATTGCATGAACATGGCCGTGTCGAGCATCGAAACGTCTATGTGCTGACCCTCGCCGGTGCTGGCTCGCCTCAAGAGCGCCGCGGTGATGGCGAATGCAGCGTTCAGCGCGGTGCTCATATCCACAGAGAAATAACCCGATCGTACCGGGCCGGTCTCAGCATGCCCGCTGATACTCATCATGCCGGAATAGGCCTGAATGGCTCCGTCGAAGGC
>JAYYHB010000050.1:0-3136 GCA_036157095.1 Pseudomonadota bacterium | reverse complement strand
CCAACGGGTCATTGAGCGTATGGTGGCGCACATGTCGGTAGATGCTGACTTTGGCAACCCCGCTTCGCGCTCCCACGCCTATGGCTGGCAGGCGGAAGAGTCCGTGGAGGCGGCGCGGGTTCAGGTCGCTGAAGCCATTAATGCTGATCCTCGCGAGATCATTTGGACTTCTGGAGCCACCGAGTCTGACAACTTAGCCCTTAAAGGCGCGGCCTTTGGTTCGGCGCGGCGGCACATTATTACCAGTTCCATCGAACACAAAGCAGTATTGGATTGCTGTGGCTTTCTTGAGCAACAAGGCTTGGAAGTAACTTACCTTGCCCCGGATGCCTGGGGTAGAACTTCGGTTGAGCAGGTACGCGAGGCGCTGCGCGAAGACACGTTGATGGTGTCGATCATGCAGGTGAACAACGAGCTGGGCACGGTGAATGAACTAGCGCCTATTGGTGCTTTGTGCCGTTCTCGGGGTGTGTTGTTTCATACCGATGCGGCCCAAAGCTTCGGTAAATTGCCGATCGACGTTAAGGCGCTGCAAGTCGATTTGTTGTCTATTTCCGCACACAAAATATACGGCCCTAAGGGCATTGGTGCACTTTACGTGCGACGAGCCAATGGGCTGCGGTTAGCGCCGCAAATGCACGGTGGTGGGCATGAAATGGGTATGCGCTCGGGTACGTTGCCAGCACAACAGATTGTTGGCCTGGGTACTGCCGCGCAATTGATGGTAGACAACATGGACGCTGAACGCGCGCATCTTAGTGGGTTGCGCGAGCGTTTCTTGAGCCACGTGCGACAAATTCCGGATACGATGGTACATACCCACCCTGAAGATCATGTGCCTGGCATCGTGAACGTTGGATTTGCCGGGGTAGACGGCGAAACCTTGTTGTTGGCTTTGCCTGGGTTGGCGGTATCCAGCGGCTCGGCTTGTACCTCGGCCAGTGTTGAGCCGTCTTTTGTCTTGCGCGGCATTGGGGTGGCCGATGAACTGGCTCATGCGTCTTTGCGATTCAGCTTTGGGCGTTTTACTGAGCCTGGGGATGTGGACACCGCAGGTCACCGGCTTGCTGCTACGGTGGGTCGATTGCGCGGCTCTTAGGCATGCGTATAATGTGCGCCCTCTGAAGCTGCCGAATAGCCGATTTTCGTCAGTTTTTTTCTTAAAAATTAACCACATAGCTCGCTCTGTGAGCGCGTGGTCAAGGCTCGCTGGAGATCTCTATGGCTGTTGAACGTACCTTTTCAATCGTAAAACCGGATGCGGTTGCGCGTAATCTCATTGGCGAGATCTACTCGCGCTTCGAAAAAGGCGGGCTGCGCATTGTGGCATCGAAAATGCTGCGGCTGAGCGAGGAACAAGCTGCTGGCTTTTATGCCGAGCACGACGGCAAACCCTTTTTCAACGATCTATGCAGTTACATGCGTTCGGGCCCGGTAATGGTGCAAGTCCTTGAGGGCGAAGATGCCATCGCGACGAATCGTCGTCTGATGGGCGCAACGAATCCTGCCGAAGCTGCACCAGGCACCATTCGTGCTGATTTTGCTGAGTCGATTGATGCTAATGCGGTTCATGGCTCGGATGCTCCTGAATCCGCCGCTCGAGAAATCGCTTTTTTCTTTAGCCCTGAAGAACTGCACGACCGCGACGCATAACCAAGATGGCAAGCCTGCAGAACCTCTACGGTTTTGATCGTGCCCAGCTCGAGCAGTTGTTTGTTGAGCAGGGCTTGCAGGCGTTTCGCGGTCGGCAGTTGATGAAGTGGGTGTACCACCAGGGTAAAACGAATTTCGCCGACATGACGGATCTACCTCTCGCTATGCGCGAATGGTTAGGGACCAACTGTCACTTTTCGCTGCCCGAGATTGAGCGCCAGCTTACGTCGAAGGACGGTACGGTGAAGTGGTTGCTGCGGGTTGGGAACGGCGATCTTGTAGAGATGGTGCTGATCCCTGAAAAAGGCCGCAACACCCTGTGCGTGTCCTCACAAATTGGTTGTGTATTAGATTGCAGCTTTTGTTCAACCGGCAAGCAAGGGTTTAATGGCGATTTGACCTCGGCGGATATCGTTGGGCAAATGGTGTTAGCGAATCAAATGCTCGCGAACCGCGAGGAAAGTGTGACCAATGTGGTGCTTATGGGCATGGGTGAGCCTTTATTGAATTTCGACGCGGTTATTGCTGCGACGAATGTCATGAAGGATGACCATGCTTTTGGTCTGAGTAAGCGCCGCGTCACCATAAGTACCGCAGGTGTTGTGCCGGCTATTGATAAGCTTCGAGAGACCACCGATGTCGCCTTAGCCATTTCATTGCACGCGCCTAGTGACGAGTTGCGTAACGAACTGGTGCCGATTAACCGCAAGTATCCAATCGAAGATTTGATGCGGGCCTGCAAGGCGTATGTTGATGCCTTGGGTCCGGCACGAAAACTAGTGATTGAGTACACCCTGATGCGAGGGGTCAATGACCAGCCGGAGCATGCCAAAGCCTTGGCGGCCTTACTGAAACCGCTGCGTTGCAAGGTCAATCTCATACCCTTTAACCCGTTTCCTGGTTCAGGTTACGAGCGGCCGCATCGCAAAGACATAGAGCATTTCCAAACAGTAATGATTCACAGCGGCTTTACTACTATGTTGCGAACAACTCGTGGAGAGGACATTGACGCCGCGTGCGGCCAGTTGGTGGGGCAGGTACAGGATCGCACCCGCCGCCAGAGCAGATATAAAGCGCGCCTAGAAGTAGCAACGCCGCAACCGGTGGTTGTGCAATAATTCGACCCCGGCCGGGCGGTGATGCTGTAAAACGCCAGAATCAATGTGCGAAGGACTAAGCCTGGGATTGCTGCGGTAGCAAACTTGGCTAAAGCGATGAGAGTCAGTTAAGTGGAAATAGATGACAAACAACAGACCACTGTCGGCGCGAGTCTAGCAGCAGGCCGGGAGGCACTGGGTATCACACAGACCGAGGCGGCTGATGTGCTGAATTTGACCCAGCGCACCATCGCAGCCCTAGAAGCAGATGATTACGACAACTTGCCTGGTTGGGTCTACGCCAGTGGTTACATCAGAGCGTACGCCCGAATGTTGGGGCTGGATGCCGACGATTTGGTCGCACGCTCAAGCGCTATGCGTCAAGA
>JAYYHB010000049.1:0-7970 GCA_036157095.1 Pseudomonadota bacterium | reverse complement strand
CGGTGCCCCGCGTTCGGGCTATGCCGAGGCCATCGAAGCGATCAATGCTGTTGATGGATATGTGCTGAGTATTGACCTCCCCTCTGGCCTAAACGCAGATACGGGCAGTGCAACCTTGGCGGTGAAGGCCGATGTGACTGTTTCCTTTATCGCGCGAAAAATCGGCCTGTACACCGGCATGGGCCCCGGCTTGTGTGGGGAGCGTCTCTTCACCAATCTTGGTGCGCCGGACACCTTGGCAGAACCCTATCCCAACCTGCCCCTGCGTCGATGGCATCCTGGTCTTGTGCCCAGGCTACCCGCGGACGCCTACAAACAGCAGCGAGGCCATGTGCTCATCGTTGGAGGCTGCGAGGGCATGGGCGGGGCCGCCGTCTTGGGGGCGGAAACCGCCCTGCGCAGTGGTGCGGGCCTCGTCACAGTCGCCACAGATCCTGCCAATTTGTCCGGTCTGCTGGCAAGAGTGCCCGAGGCCATGTGGGTTGATGCCCTCGGCGCTGATGCTGAGCCGACCTTTTCCTCGGCGATGGCTGCCGCCAGCGTGGTGGTGCTGGGCCCTGGTCTTGGGCGCGGCGCTTGGGCCCAGCAGGTCATCGGCGCTCTAGCGAACTACGACGGCCCTCTGGTGATCGATGCGGACGGCCTGTATTGGCTTGCGGACACGGCCCTGGCGAGAACATTGAAAAATCGCGGCGGCCCACTATTTTTAACCCCCCATGCAGGGGAAGCAGCACGATTGCTGGAATGCTCCATAAGTGAAATTCTCAATAACCCGCGGCAAGCGGTGATCGACATGACGGTGCGTTTTAATGCAACCTGTTTGTTGAAGGGTCCAGGTACGGTCATAGGAACCCGAATGGGCCAGGCGATTTGCGCCCACGGAAATCCGGGTATGGCCAGCGCTGGCATGGGCGACGTCCTGGCCGGTTTGGTGGGCAGCCTGATTGCTCAGCAACCCAGCAGCCCAGACTTGGCTTTCACCGCTGGGGTACTGCTACATAGCGCCGCTGCAGATCAAGCAGCGGAAAAGATCGGCATGCGCGGGATAACCGCTAGCTTTATTATTGCCCACATAGCCGCATTGTTGCGGGAACAAGGGAGCGTTTAAGATCGCGGCCAACCCAACCGAGAGTCGAATCATGTCCGGTGCCGATGAGATGCTGACTCGTGTGCTAGCAGATGAAGATGCCACCGTGGCCTTCGGTAGAGAGCTGCACGACGCCATTCGACAGCGCCTCGGCGATACTGCCGTGGTCTATTTGCACGGGAATCTTGGCGCGGGAAAGACTACCCTAGTACGCGGGTTTATGCGGATGATGAATCATGTTGGGGCGGTCAAAAGCCCAACCTACTCATTGCTCGAGCCCTATACCACGGAGCACGGAGATCTGTTTCACTTCGACCTCTTTCGGGTGAAATCACCGGAAGAGCTGGAGTTTTTAGGCTTTGATGAAATCTTCGACGGACCCGGCTACAAGTTTGTGGAGTGGCCCGAGCAAGGAGCAGGATGGTTGCCGCCAGCTAATGTTGAGGTGTCGTTGAGCCTGCACAAAGCGGCTGACGACGCCGATAAGGTCGATCTGATGCAGCGTAAGGTCAGTGTTCGCTTTGCGTAGTCCCCCGGTCACTTCTCGTTGTTTGGCATCGGCGTGTTCGGCATTCGCTTGTTTGGTGTCGGCGCTGCTGTCTTCGACGGCGATAGGAAATACCATTAAGAGTGTGCGGACTCATGAGGCACCGGACTATATCCGAGTGGTCCTCGATACCTCCAAGGCCTCGAAGTACTCGATTTTTGCCCTCGAAAACCCTCATCGAATTGTGATCGACGTTAAGCGGGCCAAGCCTGCGGAGGGTCTATTGCTAGAGTCGTCGAAGGATCTGACCTATATTAGAGGCTTGCGCGGCGGTAGCCGCGATAACGGCTATCGCATCGTTGTCGATGCCGACGTCGCCTTTAACCCCAAGAGTTTTACCCTAAAACCCATCTCGCCATATGGGCATCGACTGGTTGCAGATTTGTACTTTCCCAAGGGCCGGAAAAAATCTAAGCCTGCCAAGTCACCTCTAACAGCGGCGGTAAAGGGTGGGCGAGATATTATCATCGCTATTGACCCCGGCCATGGCGGCGAAGACCCTGGAGCTCTGGGGCCGCGCAACATTCTTGAAAAGGACGTGGTGCTGCAGATCGCGCGCCGCACCATGAATCAAATCAAAAGTAAAAAGGGCTTTGATGCCTTTTTGATTCGCCATGGCGACTACTACCTTGGGCACCGCCAGCGCACAGCTTTGGCCCGCGACAAACGCGCCGATCTCTTCGTATCAATTCATGCCGATGCATTTAGACAGGCCTCTGTGTCTGGAGCATCGGTCTATACCTTGTCAGATCGGGGAGCGACCAGTGAGACCGCGAAATGGTTGGCCGAGCGCGAAAATCAGTCCGATATGCTGGGAGGTGTGGGTAACGTCAGCCTGGACGATAAAGACCCAATGCTCGCTCAAGTGCTGCTGGATTTGTCCATGGATGGCAATCGAAATCAGAGCATACAGGTAGGCGAGGCCGTACTACGAAACATGGGGCAGGTCACGAAGCTGCATAAAAAGCGCGTTGAGCAGGCGGCTTTCTTGGTGCTCAAGTCGCCGGATATGCCATCCATTTTGGTTGAATCAGGCTTTATTTCGAATCCGGTTGAAGCGCGAAATCTCGCTACAGCCTCACATCAGTTGAAGCTGGCAAAGGCTATTGCGAACGGAGTCGAAGAATTTATGCGATCGAATCCGCCACCCGCTACATGGCTTGCCCAGCGTCGCGAAGAGATTCGCTACACCATCGGACGTGGCGATACCATTTCAGAGATCGCTCAGCGTTACGGTGTGACATCGGCGGCGCTGAAAAAACGTAACCGATTGTCCAGCGACAACATTCGCGAAGGACAAACCATTGTCATTCCCAGAGGGTAGGCATGTGAGCCGAGTAAAGCGTTTAAGCCCCTTCGTCGCCGACCAGATTGCCGCGGGTGAAGTTATCGAGCGACCAGCGTCCATTGTCAAAGAATTGCTGGAGAACAGTCTCGATGCAGGTGCAAGGCAGATTGAAGTTCGCACCGAGGCAGGCGGTGTGGATCGGGTTTGGGTACGCGATTCCGGAAAGGGAATTCATGCGGATGATCTGCCTATGGCCCTCGAGCGACATGCAACCAGCAAAATCAGCAGCACTGACGACCTGATTGGCATCGATAGCTTGGGTTTTCGAGGTGAGGCCCTGGCCAGTGTGGCTTCAGTGGCTAGGGTAAAAATTGCCTCCGCAACCTCGGCAGATGATGGCGGGTGGTTTGTCGAATCTCATGGTGGTGAAATTCAGAATTCTGGCCCGACGGCGCATCCCCAGGGTGCGACCGTGGAGGTGCGCGATTTGTTTTACAATACGCCAGCCCGCCGTAAATTTTTAAAAGCCGAGCGCACAGAGGTTAGTCAAATTGATCAGATGCTGCGTCGGCTGAGTTTGGCGCATATGGATGTGGGGTTTTCGCTGGCACAGGCGAGAACCACTGGCAATTCTGGCCGCGTGAATCGTCCGTTGATGCTGGCTTCCGGAGATCCGCAGGATCGGCTGTCACGGGTTGTCAGTCCAGATTTCGTTGAAAATTCGATCTACATCGACGAAAGCAATCACGATTTGCGGCTCTACGGCTGGGTGGGACTTCCCCACCACAATCGTCGTCAAACGGATCAGCAGTTCTTTTATGTCAACGGCCGCGCCATACGCGACAAGCTGGTGGGCCATGCGATTCGGCAGGCATACATTGATGTGATGTTTCACGGGCGTCACGCGGTATACGTGCTGTACCTGCAGGTGCCCTGCGATGGGGTAGACGTCAACGTGCATCCCACCAAGCACGAAGTTCGTTTCCGTGATGCTAGGCAGGTACACGACTTTATTTTTTCCGGACTTAACCGGGCGCTGCGCAGCTTACGCCCAAGCGAAAAGCTCGGAAGTGAATTCACACCTGAGCCTGCACTATCCTCGGCTGGCTCGTTTGGCGTCTCCGTCAGCCCTACCAGACAACATCACTTTCCCCTGGCTAAGCCCTCAAATGACCATCCACCAGATGGTCTTGCTCAACTGTTTTACGAGTATGAGCAAAAGAGCGATGGCCCAGGCGCCGGCAACAACGATTTGGCCACAGAGCAGCGCGGTCAGAGGCCTCAGGAGCGCGGCGGCTCTAGCGACGTTCAACCTGATCAGACCGAGTCAGATGCACATCCGCTGGGCTATGCTATTGCCCAGCTGCACGGCGTTTACATATTGGCCCAAAACAGCCAAGGCCTCGTCGTAGTAGATGCCCATGCGGCTCACGAGCGCATCGTTTACGAGCAGATGAAACACGCGCAAGCCCGCGATGGCATTGCGCGTCAGCGTTTGCTTGTGCCGCTCTCCTTCAACGTGAGTGAGCACGAGGCGAACCTGGTCGAGGAGTGCAGCGAGCAGCTGGATGCGGTAGGTCTGGTGGTAGAACGAATGGGTCAGGCCAGTGTGGTCGTCCGCGAGGTACCAGTCTTGTTGGCAAAAGCCGATATTCAGAAAATGGTGCAGGACCTGCTGGCTGAGCTGACGGAATTTGGTACCAGCGATAGTCTAGCCCGCAGCAACTTCGACGTGCTGGCTACCTTGGCGTGTCGTGGTTCAGTACGCGCTAACCGGCAACTCACCATCACCGAGATGAATGCCCTGCTGCGCTCTATGGAGGTGACAGAAAACGCTGGGTTATGCAATCACGGTAGACCAACATTTGTGCAGCGCAGCATGGCAGAGCTCGATCGTCTGTTTTTGCGCGGACAATAGCCGGCGTGGTGCCAGACAACCTGACCGATCCGGGTTCGGTGCTCGTTATCTGCGGGCCAACTGCCATTGGTAAAACTGCAGTCGCCATGGCCGTGCAGGACGCCCTCGGCGGGAGGGAACATGCTCAGTTGATCAGCGCAGATTCCGCCCTGATCTACCGCGGCATGGATATCGGCACCGCCAAACCGACCCAGCAGGAGCGGCAGCGCTATCCACACGCGCTGATCGACATTCGTGATCCCAGTGAAAACTATTCTGCTGCGGATTTCGTGGCGGATGCTGATACAGAGATTGCTCGCGCTATCGAGGCTAAAAAAAAACCGATTGTCGTAGGCGGCACGATGATGTATCTCAAATGTCTGCTTGAGGGCATTGCGGATCTTCCTACCACCGATATCCCCCTGCGTCGGGAACTAGAGCGGGAACTGGCGGAGCGCAGCGCCCAGTCATTGCATGACGAGTTAGCTCAGCAAGATCCAGAAGCTGCCGGGAGCATTCACCCAAATAATCATCAGCGGCTGCTGCGGGCCATGGCGGTCGTGCGCGCCACGGGACGGCCAATGTCTGTGCTGTGGCGCGACAACGCTACGGGCACGCTGTTTGAGCGCACTGGGCTGCATCATGAAAGCGTCGTAATGCTTCCCCTGCAGCGTAATCAGTTACATCGGCGCATCGCTGCCAGATTCAGACAGATGTTAAGTATGGGATTTCTTGAAGAGGTTCAGGCCTTAATGAACCGCGGCGACCTCACCCGGGACATGCCCTCCATGCGGGCGGTGGGTTATCGGCAGGCTTGGGGACACCTGATTGAGGAAATCGACGAAACCACCTTTATAGAACAGGGTATCGCTGCGACTCGGCAGCTGGCTAAGCGTCAAATAACATGGCTTCGACGATGGCCAGATGCCCTAGAGGTGGTCGCTGACACTCCAGATCAAACGATCCAGGCTATTTTGAAGCGATAAGACCGAAGGTCGCTCGGTAAAGGCATTTTTTGACTTATGTGACGCAGCGCATACATTGTTATTAGACACTTCAAACAAAACTGTCCAAAAAGACAAGTTTCGCAGTATACTGACGCCCGCTTGAAAGTTAGGTACTCACTAAAATCTGACCGTATCTCAGGGTGAACTGTCCAGTAGCAGCATGATTTAGGGAATTCCAACCATAAGCCAGCGGCATTGACCGCGATCAATGACAACGCTTGAAGAGCTCCAGTGTGTCCCCCGCTCTGTGACCGATAGCAAGCGCGATAATCGGATAGATAAATACAAGAAGAAAAACATGAGTTCCAATCACGTATCCAAGGGCCATGGCCTACAAGACCCCTTTCTCAACGCGCTACGCCGCGAAAAAGTACCCGTTTCGATATTCCTCGTTAATGGTATCAAGTTGCAGGGGCAAATTGAGTCCTTCGATCAATTTGTGATTCTGCTGAAGAATACGGTGAGTCAGATTGTCTACAAGCACGGTATTTCAACAGTGGTGCCTGCACGCAACGTGGCGATTGGTGAGAGCGACCTGCAGTAGCCCTCGCCATGGCCGGATGCTCTACTACGACGGGCGAATGGGCAACGGCACCACTGAGCCGGAGACCCTAAATTCAGTCTGGCATCGATCCCCTTGAAAAAAGCAGGATCGATAGCACTGTAGTCTAATGAAAATGAGCGTTAACGCCACTATCTATGCTGTTTGAGCGACCAGAATCTGGCGACAAGGCCGTGCTTTTGCACGTCGAGCTCCACGGGAAAGTTAATCCAGACCAAGCCGAGTTCGCCGAACTGGCGCGCTCAGCGCAAATCGATGTGGTGCACCTTGCCAGCGCCAAGCGCAGCGCACCGCATCCGCGTTGGTTCGTGGGCAGTGGCAAGGTGGACGATCTCAAAACCCTACTGCAGAGGGCTGGTGCGTCGTTGATCTTGATCAATCACGATTTATCTCCAGGTCAGCAGCGCAATCTTGAGCAAGCGCTGAATTGCAGAGTGATCACGCGGACGGAATTGATCCTGACAATATTCGCTGAGCGTGCTCGTAGCCACGAAGGCCAGCTGCAGGTCGAGCTCGCCCAGCTTAAGCATGCGCAAACGCGGTTGGTGAGAGGCTGGACGCACCTTGACAGACAAAAGGGCGGTATTGGAATGCGCGGAGCCGGAGAAAAGCAGATCGAGCTGGATCAGCGTATGTTATCTGCCCGGGTAAAGGCGACGGAACAAAAGTTGCGGGATGTGGCGCGCCGCCGCCGGCAAAATAGGCGTAGCCGAAACCGTCAAGGTACGCCCACTGTTTCGCTGGTGGGTTACACGAATGCGGGCAAGAGCACGTTGTTTAATGCCATCGCTCAGGCCGAAGTTTTTGCGCAAGATTTGCTGTTCGCGACGCTGGATCCGACCACACGTAAGATCGAGGTGCCTGGGGCCGGCAATGTGGTGATGACGGATACTGTCGGCTTTGTAAGCGCCTTGCCTCATGCTCTGGTGGAGGCCTTCAAGGCCACTCTTGAAGAGGTTGTACACTCTGACATGTTACTGCATGTGGTTGATGGTTCAGACCCCTTGCGTGAGGATCGTATTGAACAAGTACAAGCGGTGCTGAGTGAAATCGGAGCCGGAAAAGTGCCGACCCTTATTGTCGTCAATAAGGTGGACTTAATGGACTCGGAACAGCGCACAATGCTCGGCAATACGACTTTGGTGTCAGCATTGACCGGTCAGGGCATTAATCAATTGCTAGACAGTATCGGTACGGCACTCGGGGTTGTGGCACCGCACCAAGTGATGCTCAGTCCGAAGGACGGCAGGAATCGCGCCTGGCTATATCAATCTGGTGCAGTGCTTGACGAAACAGTGCTGACAGATGGTAGCGTGAGGCTTACAGTACAGGCGGACGACAAACTTCTGGGTCAAATGCGTCAACGACAGGTGCATGTCGAGACCGCGCACTGACTCACCAAGATCAGGGCGATAAGCCGAAAAACCAAAAAAGAATGTATGACAAGCACTACAATGGCTGAAACAGCTTTTCGAACTCACGCTCACTTTTCGGTAAAGGGTGCATGCTTTTGGCCTGTGAGTCGTTTTAATTATTGAATTAAATTTAGGAGTAAAACAATGGCGTGGAATGAATCCGGTGG
>JAYYHB010000048.1:0-5481 GCA_036157095.1 Pseudomonadota bacterium | reverse complement strand
ACGCTGATCGATGGTTCTTGCAGATTGAAACGTTTGATCCTCACGAACCGTTTTTTTCGCAAGAAGAGTTTCAGCGGCTGTATCCCCACGAATACGGCGGTCCGCCCTTTGACTGGCCCCCGTATCGAGAGCTGCGCGAAGATCAGCAGACCGTTGAGCACATTCGCTATATGTATGCATCACTGGTGTCGTTCTGCGACCAACAGTTGGGTCGCGTACTAGACGTTTTTGATGAACATAATTTGTGGCAGGACACCTTGCTGTTGGTGAATACCGACCATGGATTTTTGATGGGTGAGCATGACTGGTGGGCTAAGGTTGTGACGCCGTTTTTTCAGGAGGTCGCGCACATACCTTTTTGGGTCTATGACCCACGCATGCCGGAGTGTGTGAATACGAGAAGTCCGGCGCTCGCGCAAACCATTGATCTGGCCCCGACGATTTTGGATTACTTCGATATCCCGGTCCCGCCAGACATGCAGGGTCGGAGGCTACTCGATGCGATATGCGGGGACGATGCCATACGCTCGGCAAGTCTCTATGGCGTGATGGGTGGTCAAGTCAACGTTACCGACGGGCGTTATGTGTACATGCGCGGCAGCGCCACCAACGACAATGAACCGCTATACGAATACACCTTGATGCCTACCCACATGCGTTCACGCTTTGCGCCAGCGGAGCTACGAGACTGGCAGCGCTCGGACGGGTTTGGGTTTACCAAGGATTGCAAAGTGATGCGCATTCCTACGCGCACGCCCAAGGTTTTTCTGAGCAGCGAAACTCCCATGGGACGTGGTCGCAGGTCGACTCTGCTGTTCGATGTGCAAGCCGACCCTGGTCAGCTCGAGCCGATTACCTCTACTGAGATCGAGGCGCGAATGATTCGTCTTATGCTCTTGGAGATGGCTCGCAACGAGTGCCCGCGGGAGCAGTACGAGCGGCTAGGTCTGCCCGAGCCGCGCCGGATTGGGAACGGGCATGATGATACTGCGATAGAAATGCCGAGCGATGAGGCCATTGCCGCGGCCTGTGTTTTGGCAACGGCCGAAGGACTAACCGCAGCAGAGCATGTCGGCGGGGGACAACCCAAAATGCCATTTCCTGCCTGGGCGCGGGAAGCTGGGTTTCCAGACAACCTTCGATTGCTTCCGCGATACGAAAATGCGCAACCTAAATCCTGAAAGAAAACCCATGTGGGAACAGACGCTGGTTAGGCCTTTATGTCTGTGGATGCCCGTGGCGCTAAACGACGAAGATTAATTGAAGACATGTCGAGTTAGGCCCTGCCGAGGCTTGCATCGAGCTGGGCATTGCGTATCTTCGGTCATCCCTGTCGTAATCAGACGTCCTGGCGGTGATTATCCTATCCTTTGAGTCTTAGAAAGTCTGACCGAGTGAGGAAGTGCTATGAGTTCCATTGAAGTTCCTGTGATCGCCGGAGACGGAATTGGCCCTGAAATTACGGCATCGGTGCTAAAGGTCGTCGACGCGGCAGTCGAACGAAATGGTGCCAGCTTGAAGTGGGTGCCGGTAACCGCAGGACTCAGTGCACTGGATGAGGGCAGCGAGCTGATCCCCCAGCGTACGTTGGATGAAATTGCCCGCTGCGGCGTCGCGCTCAAAGGCCCTTGTACGACCCCCGTGGGCGAGGGGTTTACTTCCATCAATGTAAAACTGCGTAAAACGTTCAATTTATACGCCGCCGTTCGCCCAGTGCGCAGCATGCCTGGCGTAGAAACCCGCTATAAAGACGTCGATCTGATCATCGTCCGCGAGAACACCGAAGGTCTCTATAGCGGAGTCGAAAACGAGGTCACTCCTGGCGTCGTAATGAGTATGAAAGTTGCATCCAAGGAGGCGTGTCAACGCATCGCGACCTGGGCTTTTCGTTTCGCCAATCGGCGGGAGCGTAAAAAAATCACCGTGTTGCATAAAGCCAACATTATGAAACTTACCGATGGGCTGTTTTTGAAGTGTGCGTCCGACGTGCATGCCAACGATTATCCAAACCTGGCCTTTGAATCCACCATCATTGATGCGGGCTGCATGAAGCTGGTGCAGGATCCCTCTCAATTTGATGTGCTGCTCCTCGAAAATCTATACGGCGACGTCATCAGTGATTTGTGTGCGGGACTGGTAGGCGGCTTAGGGGTTGTGCCTGGTGCCAACATTGGCCAAGACCTCTCAATCTTTGAAGCCGTTCACGGTAGTGCCCCGGACATTGCAGGCCAAAACATCGCAAACCCTCTGGCACTGCTGATGTCTTCAGTGATGATGCTTAACTTCTTGGCGGAAACCAGGCGAGCCCCGGAGCTTCGGGCCGGCGCAGAGTTAATCCGCAAGGCCTACGACGCATGCCTGATCAGTGGCGCAAAGACACGCGACCTAGGCGGCGAACTGGGCACTTCTGAGTTTGCCGACGCGGTCATCGCCCGCCTTTGAGGTTTTCTTCGTTTGCTGTCGTGCCGAGCGTTGCTGCTATTTGAAGCCCGCATGGGCTGGCATTCGTGCCATTCAAACGGGCTTCTACCAAATCCCCGAACACGAGGGTGATTTGATCAGCATCGCTGACCCTATAGACGCGGGCCGAGCGACCTCCCCGAAGGGCGACTTCGCGCTGTCGCGCCTCACCTCGTAGTTGCGCTACCGCTGGGAAATTGGCCCTTTATCAGACCTGTTTATCGTCTATACCCGGGGTAGCAATCTGCCGAGTTGGGTCGATGAGAGTTTCGATGACTTATTCGATGACGCGTTTTGCGAGCCGGTGATTGATGTCTTCGTCGTGAAGCTGCGCTATCGCTTTGGTAACTGATCTCTCGGCATGCTTCACGCGCCTTTTGTCAGCCTCTTCAATGTGACTGTGATCCAGGTCTAAGGGTTTCTCGGCAAGTCTTTGGCGCAGGCGCTTGAGTTGCCTCGGCGTTAACGCTATACCAGAGCAAAATTTCTGATCGATGTTCGGCATAGGGTTCTCATCATGACTTACTCCAGACAACGTCCTTTTTTCCTCTCCACCTGGGCGGTGTTTTTCGCCCTCCTGCTGGTAGTGGCAAAAAGTCTCGCTGATGACTCAGCACCAATCTTACAGCCCGGGCCTCCGGGTGAGGATGGCCAGCTACTCACTGCAGCTCAGGCGGTGGAGATTACCGATACCAGTTATTCGTCTGATGATGTGGTGTTCATGCGGGACATGATTTTGCATCACCAGCAAGCCCTGGATATGGCGCTGTTGGTGGAGGCGCGGACGAATCGAGCCGCGCTCGGCGATATCGCCGGCAGGATCAGGGCATCTCAAAGCGATGAAATTGATTTCATGCAGGGCTGGCTGCGCGATCGCGACGAAATGGCAGAGTTGGTAACGATACAAGCCATGACCGATGGCCAAGAACCAGAGCACAAAGGCGCGGACCTGGGTGAGCATCCTCAGTCGCATCGGACAATGGCGGGTATGGCGACCCCAGAGCAAATGGCGGAGCTGGCGGCCTCTGACGCCACAGCTTTCGACAAGCTCTTTTTGCAGCTGATGATCGGGCATCATGAAGGTGCCGTAGACATGGTCGAGCACCTACTGGATCAGCCTGGGTCTGCCTATGACCCGGTGCTTTACGAATTTATTGGTGATGTTAAAAATGATCAGTTGGTTGAGATAGAGCGCATGCATGCTCTACTGATTACTCTTTCCGAAGATCCGCGAGCAAATCTTACAGCCGGTCTTTATGACGCTGAAATCGCGATCAAAAATCTCCGGCTCGTCAGTACTCAGACAAAGCCCCCAGGGTTTGTAGATCCGAATAATCCGGAGGAAAAACCGAAGAACCTAGCGCCCGGGAGCGATGAAAAAACCGAAATTGTGTCCAGTGGTGAAGCAGACGAAGAGGGCTCCTCTGACGGACTCGCCGAAGAACCTAAGCGCAAGCCGGTCGAAGCGAAATCTGATCAGCGTTATCCAATGCTCAGTTTCTCGAATACCGATATGGCCTTCGTCGGCGATACGCTCATTGCGGGCAATTACCATGGTTTTAACCTTTACGACATCGCCAAAGGCGGCGCTCCCGAACTCATCAGCTCAGTAGTCTGTCCAGGTGGTCAGGGGGATGTCTCTGTCGTGGGAGACTTGCTGATAATGTCGGTGCAGGAAACGCGCAGCCGTCTGGACTGCGGGCTGCAGGGTGTATCCCAAGACGTGAGCGACGAGCGATTTCGCGGCATACGAATATTTGATATCGCGGATTTGAAAAATCCTAGACAAGTAGGAGCAGTACAAACCTGTCGGGGTTCTCATACGCATTCGGTGGTCGCTGGGCCTGGCGAAGATGGCAAGATCATCGTGTACAACTCAGGTACTTCGAGTATTCGTGAGCGCGACGAAATGGAGTCTTGTTTCGATGAATCCCCCGGTGACCCGCGTACCGCGCTGTTTCGCATCGACGTCATCGAGATACCCATAGATAACCCTGCCGCGTCAAAAATTGTGGCAAGTCCTGCGGTATTCGCCGACGAAGAAACGGGTGCGTTGGCAGGATTATGGCGCGGTGGTGATCATGGTGAAGAGACCCAAGACACCCGCGCCACGGATGAATGCCACGACATTACCGTGTTTCCATCCCTAAATATCGCCGCAGGGGCGTGCTCAGGGAACGGTATTTTGTTCGATATTTCGGATCCCATGAATCCTACGCGTATCGACGTGGTCTCGGATTCAGGATTCGCTTATTGGCACTCCGCCACCTTCAACAATGATGGTACTAAGGTGCTGTTTACCGATGAGTGGGGCGGCGGTAGTCGTCCACGCTGCCGCGCCTACGACCCCTTGGATTGGGGTGCTGATGCGATTTACGACATTGTTGACGGCAAGCTCGAATTCAGCAGCTACTTCAAGATTCCGGCTCCGCAGCTTGAGCAGGAAAACTGCGTTGCTCATAACGGTTCCATCGTGCCTGTGCCCGGACGCGACCTCTTTGTGCAGGCATGGTACCAAGGTGGTATGTCCATTATTGATTTCACCGACTCGGCGAATCCAATCGAAATAGCCTACTTCGATCGTGGCCCTATCAATGCGGAAGAACTGGTTACCGGCGGCTTCTGGTCAACCTACTGGTATAACGGATTGATCTATGGCACTGAAATCATTCGGGGTCTTGACGTGTTCGCACTGACTGCCAGCGAATTTTTATCCGATAACGAAATCGCCGCCAGCAATTTAGCTGAACAGGGCGGTGTCTTTAATCCCCAGCAGCAGTTTCCAGTAACCTGGCCGGCGCATCCTTCCGTCGCCCTGGCTTACGTTGACCAGCTGGAACGGGCAAGTGACGAATCCCCAGGCTATTCGGCACTAAGAGGGGTACTGGAACAGGCTCTGAATCGTTATGGCACCGGCGGTACCGTAGTGTCAGATAACCCGCTCGCTCAGCGGTTAAGCGAGATAGCGTCGGAGCTCGGCAGTTCCCAGCAAGTTTCTGCTCTCAGGCGTCAGCTAGCGGC
>JAYYHB010000047.1:0-2580 GCA_036157095.1 Pseudomonadota bacterium | reverse complement strand
CGAAGTGCATGACTCGCACGCTGCCAAAGCACTTGTAGTGATCCTGCTTTCTGGATAGATGTCATCAAACCATGGTGCCCTGTGGCCAACCTTCTGACAACGGTCAGGCGAGCGAATTATCGACTGCGCCTGTTTCTAGGCCATGTCCTGCTTGTTTCAAAGTGTTACGCGCAGCTGCGCTTCTTTTTAAGGATATTCGCGCAAATAAGGCCGTAAAAAAAGCGACCATCGATGGTCGCTTTTCTCAGTTCTTCCTTAGATCAGAGTCCCAACTTGCGATTTTGGTCCAAGGGAACTTGGTGGCGCTAAACCGGCCTAGGCTGATTCGAACAGACCTGCTGCACCTTGGCCACCGCCGATACACATGGTGACAACACCATACTTCTTGTTACGGCGCTTTAGCTCGCGCAGGATCGATCCAGTTTGGCGAGAACCTGTCATGCCAAACGGATGCCCGATAGAGATGCTGCCGCCCAGAACATTGTACTTCTCATTATCAATGCCTAGGGCATCGCGGGAGTACAGGCACTGAGACGCAAACGCTTCGTTCAATTCCCAAAGGTCGATGTCATCAATCGAGACACCGGCATTCTTCAGCAAGCGAGGAATCGCAAATACAGGACCGATGCCCATTTCGTCAGGCTCACAGCCGGCTACCGTGAAACCACGGTAAATGCCCAAGGGAGTCAGACCGAGCTGAGCCGCGCGATCAGCGCTCATCAGCAGCGTCATGGACGCACCGTCGGACAACTGTGACGCATTACCAGCTGTAACAGAGCCGTCTTCTTCGAAAGCAGGTGGCAGTGATGCTAAACCTTCCAGCGTGGTCTGCGGACGGTTGCACTCGTCCTTGTCCACCCATACTTCTTCGTGGGTCTCTTCGCCGGTTTCTTTGTTTACCTTGAGCATGGTGGCGTTCATACCAACGATTTCTTCAGCAATGGAGCCTGCTTCAACCGCAGCGTGGTAGCGCTGCTGGCTTTGCAGCGCGTACTCGTCTTGAGCCTCCCGGGTCACTTGGTAGCGACGCGCAACGACTTCAGCGGTATTTCCCATCGCCATGAAGATCTCTGGCTTCTCTTCCAGCAGTCGCTGGTTTTGCTTGGACTTGCCAGGCTCTTGGCGGGTGCGCATTGAAATGCTGTCTACACCTCCAGCAATGGCTACTTCGGTTTGACCACTAGCGATCTGATTCGCTGCTAAAGCAATAGACTGTAAGCCCGAAGAACAGAAGCGGTTGATGGTGACGCCAGCTGTGGTGATGGGCAATTTAGACAATACGACCGCCAGACGAGCGAGGTTACCGTCCTGCTCACCGGTGTGGCTAGCCGCGCCTACGTATACGTCTTCGACTTCGTCTGGTCCAAGCTGTGGGTTTCGATCCAACAGTGAGTCAATGCAGTGAGCCAGCAAGTCGTCGGAACGAGTCAGGTTGAAGCTCCCGCGAAAGGCCTTGGTCAAGCCAGTGCGAACGCTATCGACAATTACAACATCGCGCATGGTTAATTCCTCATTTTTATTAAAGCTTATGTATTTGTTCAGCGGTTCCCACCGCCGGCGGTTTTGAACTAAGGCCGCAACGTCAATCCCTCACAGCCATTTCGGACCGCCATATGTGTCTCCACGTCTCCGTGTGGAGCCACGCTAAACCGGCAAGAGTTAACAATCAGTGTGACCAGCGCTTGATCAAGCGATAGTTATCGACCGTATGGTTCGATATTCCCCCACCCCGACAATGAACTCGGTCTTTCCTAGTTCCATTGACAGATGTTAAACAGATCGCCTCGGCAGTGCTACCGCGACATGTGCCTGCGGCACTTCATGATTTCGCGAATCAAAAGATTGCGCTATGGTCGTTGGCACCTTCACCAAGGAGCAGCTATGACTAAATTTCACCAACTCACCATGACCGATGCGCAAGGAAAAGAAATTTCCTTTAAAGACTTTACGGGACAAACCTGTCTTATCGTCAACGTCGCCAGCCGCTGAGGCCTTACCAATCAGTACGCCGGGTTGCGTACTCTGCAAGAAGATTTCAGCGATTATCCCTTCACAGTGCTAGCCTTTCCCTGCAACCAGTTTGGCGCACAGGAGCCAGGTTCAGACGCCGAGATTTTGGAATTTGCCACGACAAAGTATCAGGCTAACTTTCCGATATTCAGCAAAATCAAAGTTAACGGCAGTCAAGCATGCGAACTATATGCATTTTTGAAAGACCAACGCGCGGACGAAGAAGGCAATGCGGATATTCCTTGGAACTTCGCCAAGTTCCTAGTCGACGGTACGGGTGAGGTCATAGGTCGCTTTAGCCCGCAAACGGCGCCTGAAGAATTAAAGACCGTTATCTTGGAGACTGTGGAAGGCTCGACGTAACCAGCGCAATCACTGTTGATCCTAAAACAAAAAACCCCGCAACCGGTTAACCGTCAGTGGGGTTTTCTACCCGAGTTGGCTTGTCTTGCAACCAACCCCTAAGCGTTGCGTGTTCGGATAAACTTCGGCCTGCAAGTCGCACTTCGCTTTCAGTGACTCAACGGTGCCTGTGTTTTCGGCGAGCTGAGGTCGCTCTGTACTTCGTTA
>JAYYHB010000046.1:0-3644 GCA_036157095.1 Pseudomonadota bacterium | reverse complement strand
GTCGCCAAGGCTCTAGCGAACCCGATGTCCTCAGAACAGTCGGTGATGCGTACGAGTTTGCTGCCAGGGTTAATTGACGCCGTGAAGAAAAATACTGCGCGCCAGCAGGACGCAGGGCGCCTGTTTGAAGTTGGCTTGGTGTTCAAACCCGTTGCTGGATTGCAGCAGGATCTAACCGTTGGCGGCATCCTTTGGGGACGCCGAAATTTGGAAGCATGGCATAGTGATACCACCGCGGTAGATTTTTTCGATGCCAAGGGTGTGGTGGAGGAACTTGGACAATGGGCGGGTCAAGAGCTGCGCTTTCAACCCCTCCAAGACAACACCATGCATCCGGGTCAGAGCGCTGGCATCTTTTTGGGCAAGGAGCACATCGGTCGGGTTGGCACCTTGCATCCGGAGGTGGCTCGTCAGCTGGACATCGATTCGGTCTACATATTTGAAATGGACGGGGCAGCGATTTTGCAGCGGCCAAGGCGAAGTCATGGTGCGGTATCGCGGTACCCTTCCGTCAGACGTGATATCGCAGTGGTCGTACAGCAGGACATCAGCGCTCAAGCAGTAATAGACGTGCTTGCAGAAGGAATGGATGGTATTTGCACGAACATCACCCTGTTTGACGTGTATCAGGGCGAGGGCCTTGATTCAAAAGAGAAAAGTCTCGCCATAGGGTTGACCTTACAAAGCCAAGAGACCACCCTAGAGGAGGAAGAGATCAATGCCGCTGCGCAGTCCGCCTTGGCATTGCTTGAGAAACACTGCGGCGCTCGACTGCGTTAGAGGGAGAGTGGAATGATGGTGATCGAACCAATGGGGATAGCTCTTTGAGTGCACTGACCAAGGCAAAAATGGCAGACCAGCTGTTCGACGAATTAGGCCTGAATAAGCGGGAAGCCAAAGAAATGGTCGAGTTGTTTTTCGACGAAATACTTCAGTCCTTGGAGAATAACGTTCAGGTAAAACTTTCTGGGTTTGGCAACTTCGACCTGCGGGAGAAGGGCGAGCGTCCGGGACGTAACCCTAAGACCGGCGAAGAAATTCCGATCACTGCTAGAAGAGTCGTCACTTTTCGCCCCGGGCAAAAGCTGAAGTCGCGAGTCGAGGCTTTCTCAGGGGAAAGAGGCAAATTTGTTGGCGGCGAGGACCGCTTGAGTGATGAGTACTAGCGTCCGCGCGCAAAAAAAAGACTTGTATGCTCGAAGCCAGCAATAACAACGAACTTCCGCCCATTCCGGGCAAACGGTATTTCACCATCGGTGAAGTCAGTGCGTTGTGCGAAGTGAAGCCCCATGTGCTGCGCTACTGGGAACAGGAATTTCCGCAGCTCAAGCCCATGAAACGCAGGGGTAACAGGCGCTATTACCAGCGCCAAGACGTAATCCTGGTGCGCCAGATTCGTGGTCTACTTTATGAACAGGGGTTCACAATCGGCGGGGCTCGCCAACAATTGATTGGCGAGGACGCTAAGGAAGACCGCGCCCAGTCAGGTATTGTTATCAAACAGGTGATCACAGAGCTGGAAGACCTGCTCCATGAGCTTAAATCCTAGACAAACCTGACGCAGTGACGGCTTTATCTCACTCACGCCTGGCTCGCCAACTTCTATCCCCAGTGCTCTTGACGGTCGGCAGTTTCATGCTTTTGGCTGGGCTGAGCAGCCATGTTCGAGGCGCGCCGGCGGTTTCCAACGGTACCTTCGCCTATGAGGCACGCATGGGGCTCCTGATCGCCGGTGAGTTGACATTCGATTTTCATCGTCGGCACGATACCTACGAATTTTTGGGCCAGTTTCAAACCTCACGAAGCCTCAGCGCCTATTACAACTGGACCGGCACCTTTGCGGCAAAGGGTCTTTGGCCCGACACTAAACCCAGGACGCAGACCTACTTGGTGCAGAGTGAAGGTAAAGACGAAGACTACAAAGTAGTGGTCATGAGCGAGTCGGACACGCAAATCCTGTTGGGGCGGTTCAGCGAGTTCGAGGTGCGGGCCAAGCCTCAAGGCATCGATCTAATATCAGCGCTGCTCTTCACCCCAGGCTGTTACGACGGCGAATACGTGCATGATGGCGAAGATGCGTATCCGATCCGTCTGGATCAAGTCAGCGAGGCAGAGCTGTCGCGTCTAAGCGGGTTCTATTCAGGTGCGGTGACGCGCTGTGACTATTCAGTCGTCACTCGGCGAGGTAAAACTCGACGATTGCGCGTTTCAATGGCAGAAGTGGACGGGGTTTGGGTAGCTATCGAGGTGCGGATTCGCGTACCTTTTTTTCCGGACCCTGTGTTTCGAATGCGCAGTTAGCCGCAGGTCGATATTGAGCGGGTCGTGGCTTTTGATTTCCGGAGAGGGAAAGTAAATGGCAGAGCAAGAAACAATAAACCAGCCTTGGTTTTTACGGGGTAACTGGCGCCCCACGAAGCAAGAGCGTACCGAGACCCAGCTAGCCGTGCAGGGCAAGATCCCCCCAGATCTCAGTGGCGTATATTTGCGCACCGGGCCGAACCCCAAGTCAGGCACCGGCGAGCACTGGTTCCTCGGTGATGGCATGGTGCACGGAATCAGGCTCAGTGATGGAAAGGCCCAGTGGTACAAGAATCGATTTCTGCAAACACCCGATATTACCAACCCTCTTGGGGATCCGAGTGTCGGGCTTGGAGATTTGCGTCGTGGCAAGGGCAATACCCATGTGGTTGCGCACAATAAAAAAATTCTTTGTTTAGAAGAAGCGCACTGGCCTTGGGAAATTGATGCCCAGCTAAATACGGTTGGCTGCCAAAACTTCAATGAGGCGCTGACCTGCTCTATGACCGCGCATCCCAAGGTATGCCCGAATACTGGCGAACTACTCGCTTTTAGTTACTTCAATTTTGCACAACCCTATTTGAACTATATTTGTATCGGCGCAGACGGTGAGCTTAAGCAATTAGAGGGTATAGAATTGCCGCAAATGGTAATGATGCATGACTTCAACATCACCGAAAATTATGTGGTGTTTATGGATCTGCCATTGGCGCTAGATCTTGATTTGCTCGCAACCGGGATTCCATTTCGTTTTAAACGCGAGAGCGGCGCGCGTCTTGGAGTGATGCCTCGCAGTGGCACGTCGAGGGATGTGCGTTGGTTCGAGATTGACCCCTGCTACGTTTTTCACCAGGTGAACGCCTGGGATAAAGACGGTGTAATAACGCTTTATGTTTCACGCCAAAACTCTGCCTTTGGCGCAGACTCTGGAGATTATTCTGAAGTAGGTCGATTGCATCGCTGGACCATTGATCTGAGGCGAGGATCAGTAAGCGAGCAGCCCATCGATGATAGGCCCGCGGACTTCGGACGAGTCAATGACAACTTGATTGGAAAAGAGTCGCGATTTGGATACCTCATGGCGCTAGAGGGCGAAGGTAACAGCGAAGAACCTGTTTACGGCCCGCTTCTTTATCAATACGACCTGCATACCGGCAAGTGTGCTGAACATGATTTAGGTGAGGGCACGCGCGGCGCAGAACCTGTTTTTGTCCCAGCGACAGACGCCAAGGCAGAAGACGAGGGGTGGGTTTTAAGCTTGGTGCACAGTGAAACCACGGGAAAGTCTCGGCTGATCATTGTCGACGCTCAGGAATTTGCGTCACCGCCAGTGGCAACGATTG
>JAYYHB010000045.1:0-3277 GCA_036157095.1 Pseudomonadota bacterium | reverse complement strand
TGCTGCGCAGCGAGTCGTTTGAAGCCCCTTATGCGTCAATGGTACACGACTTCGTCGTGACTCGTGACCACGTCATATTCCCCATCATGCCCCTGACCGGTAGCTTGGAGAGAGCTTTTAAGGGTGGCCCTTTGTATGCATGGGAACCAGAGAAAGGCAGCCACATCGGCATCATGCCTCGCAACGGTACGGTAAATGATCTGAAGTGGTTTCGCGGCGAAGCGAGCTATGTTTTTCACCCGATGAATGCCTTTGCCGGCGACGATGGAAAGATCGTTTGCGATGTCTGTGAGTATCCCGAGGCTCCCCTGTTTCCCGGAGTTGACGGCCAGCCGGGTGATCCGAAAAAAGCCCTAGCGAAACTGGTTCGGTGGACCTTTGACCTTAACGCACAGACCGATAGTTACCGGGTAGAGCAACTGGATGAGTTGGTATGCGAATTTCCTCGGCTAGATGAGCGACGTGCGGGTCTGTCCTATCGATTCGGTTACTTTGCTGGAGATACGCAGCCACCGGAAAAAGTAGGTGGATTCAACGTCATTGCAGCGATCGATCACCAGACGGGCAAGCTCAGCAGTTACGATGTAGGCGAGGGCTGCGCGACCAGTGAGCCGATTTTCGTGCCCCGCTCCGCGAGCTGCGAAGAGGGTGATGGGTTTCTGCTGGCCTACGTTTTCGACGCCAACCGGGCTGCTAGTCATATGGTTGTGCTAGATGCGCAAAATGTTGCCGATGGTCCCTTGGCTAAGGCAATGCTAGACCATCGAGTACCCTATGGCTTTCATGGTAATTGGCGCAACGCGGGCTGAAGAAGCTCAGACAACGTCTAAGCCGGAGCGGAAATTCGCGCGCTCTTGATCAGTGCGTAGACCTCTGCTCCCGGTTGCAGGCCGAGGTCTTCCGAAGCGATTTTCGAAATATGCGCGCAAAGACTCTCGCCACTGCCGTCCACCTCTAGATGGATGGCAACTAGGCCGCGATCGCTTCCCGAGAGCGGTGCTATGCGCGAGACCTTGGAGGTAAGTATGTTGCGAATGCTTAGCTGTCTGGGTCTAGATGTGGCGATGGCAATGTCTCGGGCAGCCAGAAAAAGCCTAATCTGCTTTGAAGCAGGCTGCTCATGGCCGATCACCTGTATCGATTGTTCGCCAATCATCATATCGATAATCGAGTAGGCCTCATTGAAGCTTGTTACTGTGGCCTGAATAAGGCTGCCTGCATCACCGGTGTCTTCGCGTCTCGTGGCCTGTAGCCCGAGGCCAAGCAACACCTCACTGGCTGGCCCTTGTTGCAGCAATCCGTTCTCCCCCATCACCAACATATGGTCACACAGCTGCGCGATTTCATCGTTGATGTGACTAACATAAATCGTTGGGATATCGAGCTCTCGAGTGATGGTGGCGAGATAGGGGATGATCTCCTTTTTACGTAGACCGTCAAGACCGGTTAGAGGCTCATCCAAAAGAAGCAACTGGGGCTGCCCTAGTACCGCTCTGGCGATATTGACTCGCCGTGATTCACCGCCGGATAGGGTCTGGGGTCTGCGATCGAGCAATATGGCTAGATCAAATTGATCAACCACATCTGCAAAACGCAGTTTGATTGGCAACTTTTTGGTTTCAGCACGGGAAAGACCATAGCGCAAATTTTGCTCGACGTTGAGGTGGCCAAAGAGCCGATCCTCTTGAAACACATAGCCTACCCGGCGGTCGTGACAGAGCATCTTATAGTGGGCGTCTTGCCAGGTTTCGTCTTTGAATCGAATTATCCCGCTGCTCGGTGCTAGGCCCGCAATGGCGCGGAGCAGGGTGGTTTTACCGCAGCCGCTCGGGCCGAAAAGCGCGGTAACGCTGGCCGGTACCTCGCATCGAGCCTCTATCCTTGCCTCGCCGATCGGGATGCTGATGTCTAGTGAGAGCATTAACGGCTGCTGCGCGGCAGAAGGCTAGGTGCGAGTTGGCGGTTTGCGTAATAGACACACAGTAAGATGCTAAGCGAAAAAACCAGTAAACCAGCGGACAACATATGTGCCTGGCCGTAGTTCAATGTTTCAACGCTTTCGTAGATAACGATGGATATGACGCGAGTTTCGCCAGCTAAGTTGCCGCCTACCATAAGGACAATGCCGAATTCGCCGACGGTATGGGCAAAGGTCAGTACTGCCGCGGTCAGGTACCCGCCGCGTGCCATGGGGAGTACAGTGGTGCGCCATGCATCCAGGGGTTTCGCGCCTAGGGTAGCGGCAGTTTCGAGGGGCTGGTGGCCAATCTGGGCGAAGGCTGCGGTTAAGGGTTGAACCATAAAGGGCAGCGAATAGATCAGCGAGGCGATCACCAAACCAGAAAAAGAGAACGCAAGAGAGCTGCCGGTTAGCTCTATCCAAAAGCTGCCTAGTGGGTTTTCTGGGCTGAACAGTATTAGCAGGTAGAACCCAAGTACAGTGGGCGGCATGACTAAGGGTATAGCAGTTATCGCTTCGACAGCAGGTCTAAGTCGGTGCTGGCTGTGAGCTAGCCACCAAGCCAGTGGCGTAGCGAGTACGAGCAGCACCAATGTGGTGATGCCGGCAAGTTGCGCGGTTAGCCAAATGGCACTGAGTTCAGTCAAGATAGGTGAAACTCTTTGGAGATTGGCGGCAACCCAATGTCACCGCCGAATTAAGGACAGAATGAACTCAAGCGGCAGGCTTGCGGAATTTCAGAGTCATCCGGTTGGACTCGCCGATTGCCTGCATCGCCGCGGCTGCCTCAGGGTTATCGCGGCTGCCCATCAATGTGGGCGGTAGTCGCCAAACGATGTCGCCGTCTTGAGGCTGATCCTTTGGGTTGGCATTAATGTCGGAGGCACCTTCAAAGACGAAACCAGCCGCCTCCATTTGAGCCACCACAAAACTCTGTTTTAGATAACCTCTATTGCCTTCTGCCCAAGCATCCGGAGATTCCTCGCGCATTTGATGCTGCACAACGCCAAGGATACCGCCGGGCTTTAGGGCGGTGTAGGCATCGTTTATGGCAGTGGTCAGAAAGTTGCCCTCGTTTTGAAAGCGCGCGAAGTTATGTAGGGCGCGGATAAAAAGCACCGCGTCAGCGCTACCCGCCATGGATTCAGGCTGGGCACCAAAAAAGAATCCGCTGATTGGCGTGTTGTTGCCTTCTACCCAAGTTGCAGCCGTTTCTGGCCAATCCGTGGTCCAAGTTTCGAGCTTTTTGAGCTGCTCAGGCGTGCGAAAGCTAAATAGGCGCTGCATGTCTATTGAATAATTGGCACCGATAAGCTC
>JAYYHB010000044.1:0-2950 GCA_036157095.1 Pseudomonadota bacterium | reverse complement strand
ACTGACAATCTCTTTCTGACGACAGGAGCTTACTATTTTAAGAGCTCCCGCAATCAAGACTACGGCCTGCATGACCGAGCGTCTCAGGGTCGTATCCAAAACGCCGCGAACTATGGTCAGCTTGGTGCATTCCTGCCAGCACTTGGGATTTTAACCACCCCCCTAAACATGGAGAGCCCTCCAATGAATCGCTTGCTATTGGGCACATGGCAAGGCGACACCTTTGGGGATGATTATGCCTATCACCACGACAACACTAACAAAACCGAGCAAACAGCGGTCTTTGCTCAGGGCGAATACAGGTTTAACGATGAATGGGCGTTAACGGTTGGTCTGCGTTGGGCGGAGGACGAAAAGGCTGTCAGCGAAAACCGGGGCGGTTTATACGAAGATCTGGAAGTTTGGTGGGGACTTTTTGACGCGCCATTTTTCCAAATAGCGCCTGGTGTTACTGCAGGACAAGCGCTGCGGTCTCCAGCTCTCACAGGAATCCCAGCTCTCGGCATTCCCGCAGCGGCATTTGCTGGCTTTACTGACCTAGCATGGACAAATTTTTATATGGGTGCAGGCTTGCCAACCGGAAATCCGCTTCAGCCTTTGGCCCCAACGTGTCCATTGGATTCGCGTGAATGCGCTAACCCTCTTCAGTTGAGGGTCATTCCGCTGGCATTTGTCTCACTGGCGAAGGATTAAAAAACTTGGGAGGACACAAACTATCGCATCAACGTTGACTATACTCCCAACGAGGACACGCTCATTTATGGCTACATAACAACGGGTTATAGGTCTGGAGGATACGGTTTGGGGATTCTCGATGCGAGAGCAGGCGGTGCCGCGGGAACGCCCGTGGGAATATTATCCTATGACAAAGAAACTGTGACTGCATACGAGCTAGGCTATAAGGGCACTTTGTTTGACGGCACCGTTCAGTTGTTCACCGCGATATACACTTATCAATACGAAAATTATCAGGATCAAGTTGACGTCTATGACCCGGTGCAGGGAACTTCTCGGGACATACCAGTGAATACGGGTGACACTTCTAACTCTGGGATAGAAATAGAGGGGACGTGGCTCGCGACTGACCAGCTAACGATTAACGCGAACTACAGCTACACAGAGACCGAGTACAAAGATGACGTGCTTCTGCTTGAAGACGAGAACGTCTTAGCGCCCAGGCCACTCTTTGGAGGAACTGCCTTCAATATCAAAGGCAATTCTCTGAAAGGCATCCCGGAGCATAAGTTTACAGCATGGGCAACTTACGAATGGACTTTGCCAAGCGACTCAACGCTCTCCTTAGCAGGAGCCTATGCCTATACTGGAGATTACAACACTGACTCGATTGAACGAGACTTCGATAAAATGCCTGAGCGTCACAGAGTCGATCTTAGTTTGAACTGGCGTTCTGCGGACAACAAAACTCGCGCGAGACTTTTTGTCGACAATGTTTTCGATGAAACGATGTATCGCGACTTTGGTCAGGCCAATCACGATGATAACTTCCGAGTTACTGGTTCACTTCTTAGTGAGCGCACGTTCGGAATAGATTTGATGCGTGAATTTGGTAACTAAGGCTCGATCTTTCAAAAAAACCCCGCGCCTGCGGGGTTTTTTGTCTTTCTTAACTCTGCTGTTTGATTAAGCACCGAGCTGGGATTCGTCATGCTGCAAGGCTCCGCTCGACCTGAGAAACGCATACCGGGTTTCGTCGAATCCGAGCCAGTCGGCTAGAACCTCAGAGTTGTGTTCACCTCGATGAGGAGCCGGACCGCGAACACCACTGCTAGCTGAAGAAAATCGATAGGGTGATTGCGTCAAAGGTCGGCTGCCACCCGCTCGGTCATCCATTTCTACAATAGCGCCACGCGCCATCAAGGTTGGCTGGTTAATTACGTCTTCGGGCTCGCGCACCTTGCCCCAAGCAAGATTCATGGTCTGCATGTCCCTTTCAACCTTTTCCCAGCTATCGAGTCCCAACATATATTCCGACACAATCGAACGACGAATTGCAATTTTCTCCGGCAATGGTGTCATTTTGGTAGTTGGATCATCTATTCCCATAAGCGTGGTGAGTTGAATCCACAAAAAGCGAAAATCCGCGGATAACAAAATAGGTCCTGCCCCTGTTCGCCAAACGTCATTTGGCAGCGGGGCAGTATCTTCTGCGTTTTCCATCGCGTATTGAACTTGATCGTCCGTGGCGAATGTCGCATCGATCATGGCGATATCGATGTGCTGGCCCTTGCCGGTGCGCTGACGCATGATGACGGCCGCCAGAAGACCGACCAAACCATGTAGGCTTGCGTTGGTATCTGCCACGGAAAGCGGCAAATCTGTTACGGCAATGTCGCCGCGATTTGCCTGACGCTGCATCAGGCCCGCTTCGGCATGAATGATAGGTGCATACGCGGGACGGTGGGATTCCGGCCCGTCCTGACCAAAGCCGGAGATCGACAGCATAATCAATGCGGGGTTGACCGCCTTCAACGTATCGTAGCCAAGCCCAAGGCGCGGCATCACGTCCGGACGGTAATTTTCGATCACGATATCGGCCTGGGTAACCAGATCCTTGACCAGGTCTACCGCACCGGGCGCGCGAAGATCCACACAGATATTGCGTTTCCCCGCATTTTGCTGATGGTAGTAACCGGGGAGCCCAGCGATGTCGCGGCCCCAAAGCCGGGTTACGTCGCCATCCGGCGGCTCGATCTTAACCACATCTGCCCCTAGGTCACTGAGCATACGTCCAGCAAAGGGACCAGCTAACACCCTAGAAAAATCCAGCACCTTTAGCCCGTGAAGGGGATAGCTATCATCGGTTTCTTGTAATGTCATCGCCCCATTCCTCAAACGCTCCCGAGCGCTTATGCTCTCATGACTTTAGTCGTATTTGGCAAGGCAAATGACGAAAAACACGACAAGACATGACTCCCGAATGTCAGCAGAA
>JAYYHB010000043.1:0-9555 GCA_036157095.1 Pseudomonadota bacterium | reverse complement strand
AACGGCCCGCGATAAATCCCGATGGAAAGGCGACTGCAATGCGCCCACCCGATGTTGAGGCGATGCCAAAGATCGATATGGCCAGTGCAGGCAGCACATACATTTCATCCAGATAGGTCACGAAGTACGGCATGGCTGTGTAAACAAAGTAAACACAAAAACCAACGGTGCCAGCAAGCCACACCTCGGGTAAACGCAGCGTCAGCTTCATACCTGCCAGCACTTCCTGGTTTGCTTGGCGAGCATTGTTATCGGTTTTGAGAAGCGTCTGGGATGGCAACATAAACCAAGCGACGACCCCAAGTATGACCATCACCAAGGCGTTCACCATAAAGGCCAGCTGCAGTCCGAAAATGCTGTAGCCCAAGTAAACGTAGAGTGCCACGGTCAAACTATTCTGCAGTAGCTCCACACACCCCCGACCGCCTTCGAGCAAGCCAAAAATCTTACCCTGGTTTGAGTCGGCGGTGGTCTTTCGTACGGCGGACAAAACTGCTGGCCAGAATGCCCCCTCACACCAAAGAGACAGCATGACGAACAAAAAGCACAGAGTGACAAAATCGGTCGCTTGACCAAGAAAAAACGTGGTGACCCCACCCATTATCATATTCACCGGAATCAGAACCCTGGCCGAAAAACGATCTTGTACCCAAGCCAGCGCCACGTAAAAGATGTTGTGCACGATGCCGTAGATCGACATCAGCATGCCGAACTGGGTCTTGGAGATGTTCCAAAGTTCTAGCATCTGCGGCAGCAAGGCCCCCTTCATGGCCAAGACCGCAAAGGCAAATTGCGAGCACAGAACCAACACCAGAAAGTTCATCAGAACCGCCCGGGAAGAGAACACTGGCTGGGGTTTGTTGCTCATACTCTTGATCGCTGCATCCCGTGACTTCGATGTTATCCGCGTCGCATGGCCCATAGTCACCTGCCGACGGTAACTTTGGTAGGCTAACGTGCGTTCTAGTTGCGGTGTTTGAGCGCTAAGATTGTCAGCACATCGCGCGGAGCGAGCTATGCAAGACCCATCGGTTTCATTCATTGAGTCGCGGCCACTGAGCGAGACCCGCTTAAGCGAGAGCGATATTCAAAGTTGGCGCGAGAAAGGCTTTGCGCTAGTGCATGATCTGCTGCCCCGGCCTCTTCTTGCTGAACTGAAACAAGATGCACAGAACCATTACCCAGTTCCTGGCAGCAAGGCCTCAAAGCGTTTTACCGACTTCAGCAGCGGACAGGGCTTCGTTTTTCCTTCGCGCTCAACCGCGTTTAACACGGTCACCCTGCATCCAGCACTGCTGCGGGCCGCGGCGGACTTGCTCGCTGTGCCTGTCAT
This sequence comes from Pseudomonadota bacterium, assembly GCA_036157095.1. Lineage (GTDB taxonomy): Bacteria > Pseudomonadota > Gammaproteobacteria > Pseudomonadales > Azotimanducaceae > UBA4421. The sequence goes on along the minus strand of JAYYHB010000043.1, from coordinate 8,222 downwards.
GGAACTTAGGCTCAGCCAATCGGATTTGTGGCCGAAGTACGGCAGTCCAAACTCAGAAACGAACCTCGAGATAGATGCGCTAGAAGAGGACGACAACCGCGATCAGCGCATGCACTGCGACTATCCCAACCACTCGCTTGTGCATCCAACGGAGTGGAACCGCCCTGAAGCGGTCGAGATGATCGTTTACCTCAACAACTATGAGGAATGCGAGGGTGCAACTGCCGTGGTGCCCCGCAGCGGATACGACGATCCAGCCTATCCTTGGCCCATCGTGCAATCTCCCGGTGTGGGCGCTTTGGACTACGTTAATGATCGCATCAAAGCGGAAGCCTATATGGCTTCACAGGACCCCCAGGGCGCAGCATTTCGCGCACAGCACCTCTACCCCAGAGAGGTGGTGGCCCGATATCAATTCGGATCTGTGCTGCTGTATCGTCACGACACCTGGCATCGCGGTAGACCCGTCAAACCAGACACCCTACGCTTGGTGCAAAACCTCACATTTTGCAAGGCTGGCCGAGAGTGGCTCAGCCCAGCACATCCTGGATGGTCTTGGTCAATGTATGAACCCGACAAGTTAATGGAAAAACTTATCGCCAAGGCGACGGTAGAGCAGCGCACAGTACTGGGTTTTCCTGCACCAGGACACGACTACTGGACACCCGATACCCTAGCCGCAGTCAAAGCACGCTATGCGCCCTTTGGTATCGATATGACACCGTATCACTAATATCGGACCGCACCTCGTAAGCAGAGCTTCATTGGCATCCAATGCAATTTTGAAGCGTCGAGATAAAGACTGAAAATCAAAACCAGAAACCCAAAAACGGAAACAATATGTTCATTCGATTTACGCTGGCGCTTCTAGTCATCTTTAGTTCTCTTCCCGCGGGGGCAGGCTCTGAGCAGGCCGTGCCTCAGCGCGTCCTATTTGTGGGCAACAGTTACCTCTACTACAACGACAGCCTACACAACCATGTTGAGCGTATGGCGATAGAGCGTCACCCCAATACGCTAGGTAGCTTCGCATTCACATCAGCCACCATCGGCGGAGTAAAACTCAAGCATCACAACATCGATTGGCTACTAGCCCCTGAAAATATTGGCGTTGACGGACCCTTTCACACAGTCATCATGCAGGGGGCAAGCTTTGAGTCACTCACGCCTGAGGATCGAGCAACGTTCCTAGAAACCGTCGTTCGCTATGCTGTCAAAGTAAGAGCCCATGGCGCTGCGCCCATGCTCTACATGACCCACGCCTACGTTCCGCCTCACCCGCACCACCATGCTGACATGATCGAAACGGTCGCCAACGCCTACATCGAGGCCGCTAAAACCGCTAAAGCCGCTGTCGCTCCCGTTGGACTTGCTTTCGCGAGGTCGTATCAGCAGCGGCCAGATTTTTCGCTGCATGCGGACTTTGATGGCACCCACCCCAACCTACGGGGAACCTATCTAGGGGCTTGTGTTGTGTATCTGTCCCTTTATGGCGGCGACCTAGAGGGCCTGAAATACGACTACTTTGGACGTCTACCCAAGGCCGAGGCCAGGTATCTGCAAAAAATCGCACAGGAATCTGTGGCAGCCTTCAAAATAGAAATGTAGCGCCCTAAACAAAAAAAGGTGATACACACTTTGCCACATTTCAAACGGTACACACGGATTTTGTTGGGGCATATGGAACCGAAAAGGGTTCCAGCAGCTAAACACATGCGTTACTAACATCAACCTTTGGGACTGAGCAGAAGCCGGCTTTGTCTGGGCAGACACCAACTTCAGCCCTCGCCCGCACCGCTCGGCCTGCAAATTTGCCGCCTGTTTTTAGCACTCAAGTCTTCGTAGATTGTCGTATGCTGGAAGGGTGTCGACAGACAAAACGAGCGCACCGTTACATACCCCTCTCCCCTAAATCCGAGCGGATACCTCCTGCCCAAATTAACTTTGCTTGGGCGAGTAAGTCACTGAATATGATGTGAAATTTGCTCGCGTACTTCCGTATATGCTGGCGGCCTACGTGACGCTGTTTCCTGTACGAAACCATTTTTGAGTTGGGGGATTCAGATTTCTGTTCAGTGAAGAATCACCCTATACTGACCTGGTATTAATTAAACAAGCGATCTTTAGTGCGGGTCGCCACTGAAAAGGATTTCATATGCCTCAGATTACCCTTCCCGACGGATCATCCCGCCAGTTTGATAAATCAATTTCTGTGCACGACGTCGCCGCGGACATCGGCGCTGGCCTAGCCAAGGCTGCCCTGGCCGGAAAAGTGAATGGTCAGCTGGTTGATACTTCTTTCTTGATCGAACAAGACTCAGAGGTTGCCATTATTACCGCGAAAAGTGATGAGGCCCTCGAACTGATTCGTCATGACGCCGCCCATGTCATGGCTCAGGCGGTGCAGGAACTGTTTCCCGGCACTCAGGTCACAATTGGGCCGGCAATCGAGGATGGTTTTTATTACGACTTCGCTCGAGAGGAGCCTTTTTCACCCGATGACCTTGCCACCATTGAGGTGCGCATGCAGGAAATTGTCGGACGCGATTTGCCCATTCAAAGAGAAGTATGGGGCAGAGAAGACGCGAAGCGCACGTTTGCGAATATCGGTGAAACATTTAAGGTCGAGATCATCGAAGACGTTATTCCCGAGAACGAAGAGGTCTCTGTCTATCGACAGGGCGATTGGTTCGACGTTTGTCGTGGGCCGCATCTGCCCAGCACTGGAAAGTTACCCAAGGCCTTCAAGCTGATGAAGTTGGCGGGTGCCTACTGGCGAGGTAACTCTGACAACAAAATGCTACAACGCATCTACGGTACAGCATGGCGCGACAAAAAAGAACTTAATGCCCACCTCCACCGACTTGAAGAAGCGGAGAAACGCGATCATCGCAAACTTGGGCGCAAGCTCGATCTCTTCCACTTCTCTGATGAGGCACCGGGTTCTGTGTTCTGGCACCCCAAGGGATGGGCGCTATTTCTGAAACTCATCGACTACATGCGCAAACGGCAGGAAGAGGCCGGCTATATTGAAGTTAATACGCCAGACGTCATGGACCGAAGCCTTTGGGAAACCTCAGGACACTGGTTCAATTACCGGGAGAACATGTTTTCCACCCAAACAGAAGACGAGCGCGTCTTCGCCTTGAAGCCAATGAACTGCCCAGGCTCCGTGTCGATGTTCGCTCAGGGCCTGAAAAGCTATCGCGACTTGCCCCTGCGCATGGCCGAATTTGGCAAAGTCCATCGTTACGAACCATCAGGTGCCTTGCACGGCCTGATGCGTGTTCGTCACTTCACTCAAGACGATGCTCACGTCTACTGTACGGAAGAACAGATGGAGCAAGAGTGCATCGACGTCGTGGCACTCGTTTTAGACATCTACAAGGACTTTGGCTTCGAGGATATCGTCATCAAACTGTCGACCCGGCCTGAGAAACGCATCGGCAGCGACGAAGTTTGGGACAAGCTTGAAGGCGCCCTTATCAATGCACTAGAGACGATGGGGCTCGAATATGTGCTCTACCCTGGCGAGGGAGCCTTCTACGGTCCAAAACTTGAATTTGTACTTAGGGATGCCATCGGACGCGATTGGCAGTGCGGGACATTACAGGTCGATATGAATTTGCCCGAGCGCTTCGACATTTCCTATGTGGATGAGAGCGGAGGCCGCGACAAGCGGCCCGTGATGTTGCACCGAGCACTCTTTGGATCTCTTGAGCGATTCATTGGTATTTTGATAGAGCACTACGAGGGTAAGTTCCCCGTCTGGTTGTCGCCGGTACAAGCTGCGATTCTGACCATCACAGATAAGCAGGACAGCTACGTGCGTGACGTCGAGAAACGCCTGAAGGCCCATGACCTGCGGGTCATTTCAGACCTGAGGAACGAGAAAGTCGGCTTTAAGATCCGAGAGCATACACTGCAGGCAGTACCGTACCTTTTGGTGGTGGGTGATCGCGAAGTGGAGAATGGTGAGTTAGCGGTGCGCACCCAAAGTGGTGAAGATTTAGGCACGATGCCAATAGATGCCTTCGCAACATTGTTGCAAGAACGCGCCGAAAACCTTCAGTAGTGAAGAATTCGAGCGCGCTGCCGCGCTCGAACGCATGTCAGTTAGGCGGTCTTACCAGGCCGCGCTATACATCGCCTCAAAGCCTGCCTGATCTACCTGTCGGGGATTTGTAAAGTTGACTGGATCAGCCATCGCGTCCTCAAGCAGGACATTGAGCAGATCGCCTTCCCCACCTAAATCGGTAATCGAACGATCGATACCAATGTCACTACGCAGCTGCAGTACTGCATCGATAGCGCCCGCGCCTGTCCCGGGACCAGAAGGCGCCAAGACCCGAGCGACTTCAGCGTACTTTTCTTCCCGAACCGACATGTTGTACTCCATCACGTGGGGCAACATCGTGGCGAGGGTTTGCCCGTGCGCTGCATTGAGTCTGGCGGAAATCGCGTGCCCAGTACCGTGTGCTGATCCTAGGCCCGTGACGTTAAACGCCTGGGCGGCCATAGCGGACCCTAGCAACATTTGTGAGCGAGCCTCGATATCTTGCCCGTCGGCCACGACTTTACGCAAATTATCTGCAACCTTGCGAATGGCCTCTATCGCAATCGCATCGGAATACGCATTTGCACGGATCGAAACGAAGGCCTCAACCGCATGAGTGAGCACATCAAATCCACAGGTGGCGGTTGGATAAGTCGGCAGACCGATCGTGAGATCTGGATCAAGCACAGAAAAAGCAGGAGTAATGCTTGGATGCAAAACATAGGTTTTACGACCAAGCCTGGTATTTGTAATCACACACGCGCTATTGGTTTCAGACCCGGTGCCTGCCGTTGTGGGGACCGCGATTACTGGCGCTAACGCGGGCGTAGGTACGGACGCCTGCATCTCCTCAACCGTACCCGGATTGGAAGCGAGTAGTGCAATCGACTTACCGCAATCCATGGAGGATCCGCCGCCAATCGGCACGACAACCGCGTCGCCAAGTTCTTTTAGCTTTTCAGCGCCGGCTTCCACGTTGAGGTCGGTGGGGTTAGGTTCAACCCCGTCGAACACTTCAACCGATAGATTCGCTGCCCGAAGGGCTTCCACAATTGGGTCGAGCACCCCGCTCGCGGCAAGATTCTTGTCGGTCACGATGAGCGCCGCACTCTTGCCAAGGGCTTGAACATGATTGTTAAGGTCTTTCGCCGCGCCTCTATTGAAAACAATTGTTGGAAGAGGAGGAACAGTAAAATTCTCATTAGATAGCAACGTAGGAACTCCTTATTAAGTGATTTGAAATGGATACAAGGTCAATACTTACTCTGGCTGATAAGGCAACGATGAGTGATGCAGAACAATACGCAGAGTGCCTGCTTCGTCTTTTTTGTAACCCCAGCTTTTGTCGACCTTGGTGATGCCACCGTCTTTGTCGATAAACGTCACCCAGCCCATCCACATGGCGACATCACCATCAACAAAACTCGCAGCCGTCTCTGAAACGACGGAGCGCCAGCCCTTGATGCCAAAACCGCTATCGCCGGGGTACTCATCCGTATGACCCACAAAGTACGCAAGCGCCCCTTCTCGCGTCGTGCGAAAGGTCTGTTCTCCGCCTGCCATGGTTGGTTTAAACAAAACCTGTCCAAGATCAAAGCCATAGGCAGTGTCAAGCGCGTAGTTTGCAACCTCTCTCGCCGCGTCGATGCCCTCGTTCTCGAACGATTTAGAGATTGCAACCAAAGCATCGCCCCAAATCTTTCTTGCAGTAGCAAGTTCTTGTTCAGTTATTTCTGACGACATCTCCTCATCCGCAATAATACTTGTGAAACAATAACCGGCACAAACGGGCACAACCTATCTGTGTATTCAAGACCCTCTTTTTACGCGTCGGCTGCGCGCATGCGTTGGCGTTGACCATGTCCCCTGCGACATTCTACCAAGGCATGGTGCGATAAAATCATGACTTGGCATGCTGTTTCCAATATATCATTCACCCTGATGCAAAAAGACGGTTGTTAATGCGCTCTCCTATTTACTCAGAAATAGACTACCAGACGGACGGCAAGCAGACGGGTTACTTACGATTGCCTCACTCGGTGCACCGCTCCGCCTATGGTTGGATTCCTATTCCAATTGTCCAGATTAAGAACGGGGACGGGCCAACGATACTGTTGATGGCAGGGATTCACGGCGACGAGTATGAAGGACAAGTTGCTGTTGCAAGACTCGCCAAGGACCTGCAGCCAGAGATGCTTAACGGGCGCGTCATACTTTTGCCTATGGCGAATTTTCCCGCTGCGAAAGCTGGACAGCGGACATCGCCAATTGATGATGTCAACTTAAACCGCTCCTTTCCGGGAGATCCTGCAGGGACCGTTACCCCGATCATTGCGCACTACGTCGAGTCCGTGCTGATGAAGATGGCTGACTACGCCATCGACCTACACTCCGGCGGTAGTTCCTTACATTACGTGCCCACCGTGCTGTACGGCGATCGTGACGACCAGCAAGAGATGGAAGAAGTTCTTCGTCTGACCCGAGCGTTCGCCGCACCTTATGCACTGCACTTTAGGCGATCTGGCGACAATGTGTCGACAGCGGCCGCCAGACGACAAGGGACCATCGCAGTCACTGTGGAAATGGGCGGTTCTGGCACCGTCTCGCCTCACGCACTCAAGATCACCCGAGAGGGGATAGAACGGGTTATGGCCGAGTTCGGCATCCTGAAAGAAACGAAGCTCGGCGCGCCTGGCGAGACCAAGGTTCTGCGCCTCACGGGTAAGCACAACTATCTTTACGCTCGCCATGACGGCCTGTTCGAACCCGCTGCCGAAATCGGAGAAGAGGTATCGAGAGGTCAAATTGCGGGTTGGATTCATCAACCCGAAGCGCCCTGGGAGGAAGCGAAGGAGGTGGTTTTTCCAATCACAGCCACCATCCTGTGCAAACGAATTCCTGGTCGGGTACAGCCAGGAGATTGCCTGTTTCAGCTTGGTCAGGACGACAACGATCAGCACCACGCTCGGATCGGCTGACCTGACTGACATTTATCGTCATAGGCCCTTCAGTTGTGTTTTTGTTTTCGTTTGCCATTTGTTACACCGAACTCTCAAGGCCATAAGCATCCCGCCTTAATACTTGCACTTTATTCAGCGCATGCATTGGCGGAGCCACTGACGTAAATTGGCCACGTTTTAATTGTGCCAAGCCAAAGCGGGCAGCAACCAAATGCTTCCTCCAAGAGACAAGAAGGTGAAAAGACGAAAAGGCAAGAGAAAAACTCAGGCATGAATAGATTGAAACTTTCGGCAATGGGTTTGATATTGTTTTTCCTGGCCAACCTGAGTTGGAGTGACTCATGCGAATTTCCACACCCTGATACGTGTTCCCACGTTGGTTGCGTCAACGAGGAAATGCGTTCCTGCAAGTCTAAGGCGGATATCAACAGGCTTAATCAAATGCCTGCCGGAAAGGAAAATGTGGATACTTGCCTGCGTAAAATTGCGAAAGATCATTCGGAGGTATTAACCGTCGACGCCATCATAGCTGCCCTCGTCGCATGCCAGAACAAGAACGCCTACGAAGAGTAAAAAACATCGCTGCAGGTTCGATACTTCCATCTATGGCTGACAGCGTTAACCTATGGTCCGCACGAGAAAAGAACTACCTTACGAGACTAATTTTCACTGCATTACTCACAATCTATTCGACACTGACTATTGCAGCCGATCTCGCCGTAAAATAGCTAAGGCCGTGATGCCATTGCCTCCCTCGTTGCGAGCCGAGGCCGCGGTTGTGCGGGTTAAAGGCGATGAAGAAAAGACAGTCTCGCACAAAGGCCCTAATCGGATGATGTGTCGCGCAGACGATCCTGCGCCAGGCTTTATGGTGATTTGTTACCACGACGATCTTGACTTGTACTATACTCTCGCCGCGCCGATCTCGGCTGATGGCGTTGCCAACAGAAGAACGTGATTTTCTATTGGCCGCGGCAGAGGCCGGCAAGCTGACTCCCGTCAGGGGCGGCATCCTTTATTTGTTAAACGGGACGTTTGTGGAAACCCACTAACGATGAGCGTTATCTTCATTCCGAACTTGACGTCAGCGGCAAGTAGCTTGGCGAACGTGCCCAATCAAGATCAGCCTTGGCTGATTTTGGAAGGTACGCCGCTGTCAAATGTGATGATGCCTGGAAAATAAAAGGTTACACCAGTCCCAATTT
>JAYYHB010000042.1:0-6397 GCA_036157095.1 Pseudomonadota bacterium | reverse complement strand
GTCCTGAGTGGGCTCTTGACCTAGACACACTGCAGCAGACTGCCGAGGCCGCGAATCCGCCGGAAACCGGCGACAACACCATTGGCCAAACAGCCCTCTACATCTATACCTCAGGCACCACGGGCTTACCCAAGGCAGCAGTTATGTCGAATCGTCGGTACCTGATGAGTGCAGATATGTCGGGGACCGCTGGCTTAAAGACCAAGCCAGGGAATCGCATTTATCTCTGCCTGCCGCTTTATCACGCCACCGGATTACTGCTGGGCGTAGGCTCTAGCCTAACCACTGGCGCAGGCATGTTTGTGCGGCGCAAATTCTCCGCCAGCGCCTTTCGCAGCGACATACGCGACAACAACTGCACGCACATGGTCTACATAGGTGAGCTATGTCGATATCTGACCAATATCCCAGGGGAAGCCGGTGACGCTCAGATACCCCTGCACTCCATCATGGGCAACGGTATGCGCCCAGACATCTGGATGGGCTTCAAACAGCGCTATGGCATTCAGCGGATTTGCGAGATTTATGGTGCTTCTGAGGGCAACGTAGCCTTCGCCAACCTGTTGAATAAGGATCTCACCGTCGGCATGACTTCTGCGGAGGTAGTCCTAGTGCAGTACGATGTTGATCAAGACGAAATCATGCGCGATAACCAGGGTCGTTGCATCGAAGTGCGTAAGGGGGATGCGGGACTATTGCTGGGCAAAATCACTCCTGACACCGTTTTTGAGGGCTATACAGATCCTCAAGCCACCGAAGGCAAAATTTTGCGCAACGCGTTGGGTGATGGCGACGCATGGTTCAATACTGGTGATCTGATGCGAGTGGTCGATGTTGGCTTCACCCTTGGCTATGAACATTATCAATTCGTCGATCGCGTTGGCGATACCTTCCGCTGGAAGTCAGAAAACGTGTCCACCAATGAGGTGGGCGAAATCATAAATGGCTTTGACCAAGTGAAGTTCTGCAACGTCTACGGTGTGGAGATCCCTGGCGCCGATGGCCGCGCCGGCATGGCATCCATTACGCTTAACGACAATGTAACGTCACTAGACTTAGGGGCATTTTCGGACTTCGTGCGGGACGCTCTACCCGGCTATGCCGTGCCCGTTTTTTTACGAATTGATGCGGATATCGACGTTACCGGCACATTTAAGATGCTCAAGGGCGATCTTCGCAAACAGGGCTATGACATCGAGCAGATAGACGGTCCAGTTTATGTAATGAAGAATGGCGAGACAGTCTATACAACGCTCGAAGCTGACTATGTCGAGGCCCTAGACGCCGCAAATGCAGGCTTCTGACAACGCCACCAGGGTTCTATTGCTGGACCTCGGCGGTGTTGTGTTGGGCATTAACTTTCGCCGGGTGTTTCGGTACTGGGCCAATGCTGCAGGCGTTGACGAGTCGGTTTTTTATAAAAATTGGAAGCTCGACGAAGCCAATGAGGCCCAATAAATCGGTGTGCTGGATTTCGCTGGTTATACCGAGCATTTGAGCCGCTCTCTCAATGTCGCTATGAGCGACGAGCAGTGGCGAGAGGGTTGGAACGCTCTATGGACGCAGCCCTATAAAGAGGTAAACGCTCTGTTTCCTAGTCTCAAGAAGCGATTCCAACTATGCGCTTTCAGCAACACTAATGCCGTACACGCCGAGAGTTTTCTAAGCTTGTACCCGGATGTATTTGCGTACTTCGATCAACTCTACTTATCCCATGAAGTTGGATGCCGAAAGCCTGCCCCGGAATCATTTCTGCGAATCTGCAGCATGCTGCAGTGCCAGCCGAAACAGGTGACGTTTTTGGATGACAGCCAGGAAAATATCGAGGGGGCAAAGTCTGCAGGCTTTACCGCCTACCTGACTCGCAGCGAGAGCGAAGTCGTCCAGGTCCTCAGATCTCTATAAGCCCTCCTAGCGACTGTCGCGCTCTAGCACCCTAATTGCGGCAAGCGCTTCGTCTCGAGAATTCCCGCAAAATGAGGGTTCTGCCTGAAAACTGGCGCAGAAGCTGGGCCTCTCAGGAGAGGCGAAAATCCGGCAAGCCATATCCTCGCTTAAGTGTGAGCAGGCCACGCCGGCTGGTTTACCCTCGGGCATACCCAGCATTGGCGAGAGGATACTGGGCGCTATGCAGCAGGCCCCGCACCCGGGGCGACAGTTCACTGATTAAACCGATGAGCGATGGCGGCATACTTTTCGAGGATGGGCAGCACCTCATCTGCGGTGCCCGAAGGCAATGCAAAGATTACCCGATCAAAGCCCAGCTCGACCAGCGACTCGACCACAGAGGTGTCCGGGCCAACACCAAAAATACTGAAATTTGGCCGGCCCTCGCGATTCGCCTGCTCCCACGCATCGAGGGTCTGTGCTATCCCCGCTGCATAGTCCAGCGCGCCGCTCGCATTCGCGCGGCTGGCGTCCTGATAAATGGGGAACCAGCCATCACCATAATCCGCAATACGCTGATAAACGAATCTCGAAGACGCCCCAAGTAGCACCGGTGGCCCACCGGTCTGTACCGGCTTCGGGTACGCCCAGAGTTTGTCAAAATCAACGAACTCACCGTGAAACTCGGCCTCTTCTGCAGACCAAATTTCGCGCATCGCAAGCACGCGCTCTCGCAAGATTTTCCAGCGTTGAGCAAAGGGCGTACCGTGGTTCTCCATTTCTTCAGCATTCCAGCCAGCACCTACCCCAAGTTGCACTCGGCCATTTGAGAGAAAGTCTAGGCTGGCAACCTGTTTGGCCATCAAAATCGGATCACGTTCTGTCACCAGCGAAATGCCCGTGCCGAGTTTTAGATCCGTTGTTACCGCCGCAGCCATGGACAACGCAACAAAGGGATCGTGGGCATGCCAATACTGACGAGGAAGGTCTGCCCCACCAGGCCACGGCGAGATGCGACTGGCCGGGATATGCGTATGCTCAGGCAAAAAAAGTGATTCGAAGCCGTGGGCTTCGGCTTCCCGCGCCAGCAGATCAGGCGCGATCGCGTAATCTGTAGCAAAAATCAGTAATCCAAAGTCCATTTGCCAGCCCTCCTCTTCGACCAATTAGAGCATAAACAATGGTGTGAGTATGGGAAGACGGAAAATGACGGCCATCGCGCTAGCTATAAAAATTTTCGCGCAGGATTAATACGCACCTGCGCAAACGCGTTTAGAGACTGACGGTTTTGAGCGTCTTCATGTGACGGTCGATCTTATCGATGTAGCGCAGTCCTGCAGCGAAGCGTTTGGAGTTCAAACCAATATTGTAGGCAGACAGTGCGCACCGCTGGTCGCCTTCGCAGTGCTCCAGCAAATAACCCAGCACTTGAGTGCCGCAATAAATATTCTCTTCGGGGTCGTCGAGATCAGCGTGACCGCAAAAGGCTCCCCAGTAGTGAGGTCGAACCTGTGCTGGACCAACTGCTCCAACGTGCGACTGCGCATATTTGCGAAATGAGCTTTCGGCAAACACTAGGCTGGCAATCAATTCCGGCTCTATGCGCTGACGTGCGGACGCCTCCAGGATCCAGTCGCTAAACTCTAAAGCAACGGACAATTTCACACCGAAGCCTGCGACCAGTTTTACGGCAAAGGCCTCGGCCTGCTCCATGTGCGTCGAACTTTGCAGTTCGGGCAAGACAAGTTGCAGGCTGCGCATAGGCCCAGGGGAAGTGGCAGCCAACTCTGACGCGGTACTAGCGGGCCCGCCAGCGACGGTCAGTTGAACACTTTTCGTTTCGGGGACCTCCATTAGGGCGATGACCACAAAGGCCCCGACTAGGCAGGCAGGTACAGGCAGGCGTGGTAGAACGACGGTCATGCCATAGCAGGCCACGACTGAGTGGCACCAGATATTCCACAATTTATAACGCATCCGCCTACCCTTGACGTGATGGCGAGGCAGACTGCCTACCATGATGTGAAAAAAACATGAATTCTTAGTGCCGTTCAGCGTTTATAGAACGTCTGGCGCGCTGAGCGCGCTAGACGGGGAAATCAAGCCGGACTGCTATCCCGCTCGTAAAGCCTCGATAATTGCTAAGCGCTGCTCATCATTGGAGACTGGGAAGGAGGCAGACGTACGATCCACATAACCACCGTAACGACGCAGCATTTCCGGTGCGATCTCGTGGGGTTCTCCCATCACACCGAAGGCGTTGATCATATCGTCGGTGATCAGGGTGCCCATTTCTTTCCAGCGGCCCTGTTTGGACATCGTGTTGAGCTCACTCTGCAGCTCACCCATGCCAATAGAGTCCAGCACGCCCTTATACGCGGGTGTCGAACCGTAGAAGGCAATGCGCTCTTGAGTCGCAACCTTGCTCTTTGCAAATTCCTCTTCATTGCGGCCGGTTACCACAAAACAGGAATAGGATAGTTCAAATCTTTCACGAGACTTACCCGCCTTGGCCAGCCCCGTTTCAATCGCCGGCAGAGTTATCGAATCAATATAAGCTTGGGTAGAAAAAGGGTGAATGATCATGCCGTCGGCGACTTCACCGGCAACCTCTGTCATCTTTGGTCCAACTGCCGCCAGAATGACCTTGGGTGCTCCATACTCGGTATCGTTCGGAGTAAAGGCTGGCGTCATCAACGTATGCTGATAGTGCTCCCCCACAAATTGTAGCGGTTCGCCGTCGTACCAATTTGCCCAGATGGCGCGCATAGCCAAAATCAGTTCGCGCATCTGAGCCGCAGGCCCACCCCAGGGCATGCTGAATCGCTTGGTAATATGCGGCTTAATCTGAGAGCCCAACCCCATGGTAAAGCGTCCCTTGGAGTATGCATTCAGATCATGGCCAATATTGGCTAGGCTCATCGGGTTACGTGCAAATGCCACGGCGATGGAGCTGGCGATTTCCAACTTTTCACTATGCTCCGCGGCCAATAGCAGCGGGAAGAAGGGGTCATGATTCATCTCGGCGGTGCGCACGCCATCGTATCCTTGTGATTCAATGGTTTTCACGGCACTCGGAATAGCATGCAGGTCTAGATTGATACCAGTATCTACTTTCATGATGACTCCTCTGAATTCCTATGTGATTTATGCGGAGAGTTCTCGAATGATCGCAAGACGCTTGTCTTTTGGAATATTCGCATACGCAGCAGACGTGCGGTCCACTAAATCGCCATAGCGAGCCTTCATTTGGCCAGCGATGGTTTCTGGCTCACCGATGACTGCAAATTCCTTCAATATGTCGGGGGTAATAAGTTCACCCATTTCATCCCATCGTCCCTGCTTCGACATTCGGTTAAGCTCGTCCTGCATGTCGCCAATACCAATACTCTCCAGTACCGGTCGATAGGCCGGGGTGGAGCCGTAAAAGGCGATTTGCTTGCAGGTTGCCGTTTCTGCTTCCCGCAGCTCTTCCTCGGTTTGGCCGGTCACCACAAATGCTGGGTAACTGATCTCAAAATCGTCACGCGACTTACCTGCCTTGGCGAATCCGCGCTCCAGCGCTGGCAAGGTTGTCTCGCGCAGGTATTTCTCTGTGGTAAAGGCGTGTGCGATAACCCCATCCGCTACTTCACCGGCGACTTCGGTCATCATGGGACCGACAGCGGCCAAGAAAACCTTTGGTGCACCGTAGTCATTGTTCGTCGGAGTAAAGAAAGGGGTCATTAAAGTATGGGTATAAAACTCTCCGGTAAATTCCAGTGGCTTTTGCTCGTGCCAGCAGTCCCAAATTGACCGCATCGCCGTAATATATTCGCGCATGCGCGCCGCAGGACTCGACCATGGCATAGAAAACCGCTTGGTGATGTGAGGTTTGATTTGAGACCCGAGACCGAGCACAAATCGCCCCTTGGAGTACGCATTGAGATCGTGACCGATATTCGCAAGGGTCATGGGCGAGCGAGCAAAGGCCACGGCGATAGAGGTCATAAGCTGCACTTTCTCCGTATTTTGTGCGGCCACTAACAACGGAAAAAAGGGGTCGTGGGCTGTTTCAGCGGTCATCACTCCGGTGTAACCCATCTCTTCTAGCTCTGCTGCCTGCGCCCCGACCGTGCTTAAATTAAGCCCAACACCACCGTCTACTTTCATGCGTTATCTCCAAAAACTCCAAGTTTTCCGTAACAATTCCAGCCAAAGTGCTGCTACTCACCGCTAACCGCTTGAGGCGATAGCTGTTCACAAATTCCGTCGACAGGGGCACCACTGTGCTCAAATCTCGACCCGTTACCGCAGTTGTCCGCCAGGTAATGCTTCACGCCTACAGAGCCCTGGTTGAACGTCAGCTCATAGAACAGTGCGTTAGGGTGCTTAACCCGGCGAATTTGCTGTTCATTCAATCGCAAAAAGTGTCCCAGAATCGCGCGGGAAACCACGCCATGGGTAACGATCGCCAAACAATCCGGCTGTTGCCACCGCAACAGAAGCTCACGGAATCGAGCCAGTAAAT
>JAYYHB010000041.1:0-5189 GCA_036157095.1 Pseudomonadota bacterium | reverse complement strand
CTTATGACAACCTTTATTGGTGACACCCATCGATCAACGCCGAAAGAGGCAGCGTGATCCGCTGAAGAGGCCTCCAAGACAACGATGTCAGCTTTAGCTGCCAGGTCAGCAAAGTCTTTAGAATTAGCATGAATACGCTCTTTACCTGAATGCAAAAATGTTGCCATCGCCTCTGAACTCGCCCAAGCAGGGGGCTGAGCGGTTTCAATGCGCGTAACCTCGTGCCCATTTTGCACGAACAATCTGCCGACAAATCCTGCGCTGTATGAACCGATCTCTAGAACTCTGTCCAAAATTAAATCCTTTTAACAAACGACCGATATGCCGCAGCGCCTCCACAGATACCTTTTCGCAAAGACGATCGACCAATGACCGAAGAGAATCTAAGGGAAGCCAAAAGTGTTTTCTTTTTGTGTCAACTCACGAGCCAGCACCGTCTCCTACGTCAAAATATGCCAACGCGCGTGGAAGGTTCGCCGTTTAGTTTATTTGCCTATCTGCAACATGAGCTCTCTTTTTGAGAAACGAGCCCTAAAGGGTAGATCTTGAGCGGGCTTCGGAGTTCGTTGATTGGACGCGTGCCTCGATTGTTACGGTTGCGCAAAGACCCAACTTGCTTAAGTCTAGTTTACTCAAATCTACCCATTTCTAGCGTCAGAGAATATGGGTTTTGTGCTCCACTTCGGTTTTTGCAAGGTCTGAAAAAGCAAGCTCAATCCGTTGCGCCTCCTGCTGAACCTTCGACGTGAAAAAGCTTGTTGTAGATCGACCAACACTCATTAGTTTTAACGAATGAAAGCGTGTCAAGGTACCGATTACCGATGTAATCGTCCCTCACCCGAGCAACAGCGGTTTGGCCGTGTACGTTCAGCGACAATACTTCAAGGAAAGGGACTTCACCCGCGTCAGAAGCAGCTGGTTGAGCATCAACAAACGATGCGAAGTCAGCTACGGTCATTTCAAAAAACCCTTGAGGGGTATTGCCGCAAATTCGTCCATTGGGATGAAACGCTTGATGGACTTTATCAGCGTTGGATTCAAACATTGAATCAAAATAAATTTGTATGGTCTCCCTAATACGAGTCTCTTCAGCATTCTTCATCTCGATCACCCCTTATTAACTCTTACCTTGTTATAACGAAGATTGATTGGCGTAGACAGCCCCTTCCGAAGGTATATATTTCAAGGCAAAGAAGAAGAGGGAGAGAACTATGATCGCTTTTGAGTCAGCGGGCCAGCTTGCGAAGCGTATTCGCAAAAAAGAAATTAGTTCGCGCGAGCTCACAGAACTTTATATTGAACGTATCGAAAAGTACGACAACCAAATCAACTCGGTCATCGTGCGTACCTTTAAAAAAGCAAGAGCTGCAGCAGACGCTGCGGATGCCGCTCTGGCGCGGGGAGAATCCTTCGGGCCCTTGCACGGCGTGCCAATGAGCATCAAAGAATCCTATGTCATTGAAGGCACTCCAGCGACTTGGGGAATAGAAGCTTTTCGAAACAATGTTGCTGCCAGTGATGGTCTTGCTGTGCGCCGCTTCAAAAAAGCGGGAGCGCATTTTTTGGGTAAGACTAACGTGCCGGTGGATCTGGCCGACTTTCAAAGCTACAACCCAATTTATGGGAAAACCGGTAATCCTTGGGACGTCTCGCGAACTCCAGGCGGCTCCTCTGGCGGAAGCGCCGCAGCCTTGGCAGCAGGCTTCACCGCATTAGAAGCGGGCTCTGACATAGGCGGCTCCATTCGCAATCCTGCACATTTTTGCGGTGTATACGGCCACAAACCCACCTTCGGCATTGTCCCAATGCAGGGCCATGAGCTCGTTGCCAACCAACCAGAAGCAGATCTTGCAGTATGCGGTCCGCTAGCTCGCAGTGCCGACGATCTCAAACTCGCGCTTTCAATAATGGCCGGTCCCGCTGAAAGAGAAGCATTAGGCTGGACGCTTAATCTACCGGCTGCTGATAAGACGAAACTGAGAGACTTCCGTGTAGCGGTTTGGGCTACAGATCCACTGGCTCCGGTCGCTAGGGAGGTGGAAGAAAGGTCTTTGCAGGTTGGCGCAATGCTGGAGCGTCTTGGTGCGCGGGTTTCTTATACCGCCCGCCCGAACTTCGATCTCGAGAAGGCAACAATAAATTATCAGACATTGCTGAATTCCGTAATGACAGCAGCGTGGGATGATCAAACCGTAGCTCAAATGCAGGCTAAAGTCGCTGCGTTAGAAGCGACAGATCTGTCCCGAGATGCAGTGAACGCTCGAGCGGCTGTGCTATCCCATCGAGAGTGGATACGCGCAAATAGCCGACGCGAAAAACTTCGCCACGCCTGGGCTGATTTTTTTGAAGATTGGGACATTCTGGTATGCCCACAAATGGCAACGGAGGCTTTTTCTCACGATCACCGACCCTTTAACGAACGCATTCTTGTGGTAGATGGTGAGCAGCAACCTTATTTCGAACAACTAATGTGGGCAGGCATAGTTGTAAACTCGTACCTGCCAAGCACGGTCTTCCCCACAGGCCTTTCTAAAAATGGCCTGCCAATTGGCTTGCAGGCCGTCAGCGCACCTTTTCGAGACTACCGATGCATTGAATTTACAAAACTAGTTGCCGAGCAAATAGGAGGATTCTCAACGCCAGCTGCTTACCCTTGAGCGTAGTAATTGCGAGGTGGAGCGACTGAGCCAGGCGAGGTGCGGCAAATCTGCCTGGCGGGCGGCCTGAGTCCTAAACCTACTCGGCAAGTATGCCGATACGTCGCTGCCGTCAATCGAAACACGTTTTTAGTAAGCTCTTAGACTTCAGCAAGCGCGCTACCGAATGAGCGGGAATCAACTGTGCGCACGATAAAAAGACCGGGGATGAGGAAAGCGATCGTATAGCGCGGCTGCCACTACAAATGCCTATTCTGATATCTACTTAATATTGAAGGTCCTCACCAATTTGTCTAAACGGTGGAAACTAGGTTGTTACTGATGAAAATAAATCTTTTTTCTGCACGAGGATGCATTTTATGAATCAGACCCTTTCCTTGGCAGGAACTCCCGCAGCATCACCCTTAGGTTACTACAGCTGGGCCTTCGGTCAGGCAGCGCGCGACCCTTTTTACATCATGGTAGTGATCTACATTTTTTTCCCCTACTTCAGCGCCGTTGTAGTTGGTGACCCTGTTCGCGGCCAATCGCTTATTGGTTATATCAATGCATCCGTAGGGTTCGTGCTAGCTGCGACGATTCTCTTTCTCGGCGCTATCGCCGACACGGTCGGCCGACGCAAACCCTGGATCCTAGTTACTTACGGGACGATCGCTATAGGAGGATTTTTATTGTGGTGGGTGAAGCCTGGCAGCGAAGGCCTATCCCTCTACTCCAGCGTCGGTTTGATATTCATAATTATGGTGGCTTTCGCATACGCCGAAGTGTTCCACAATGCCATGCTGCCAAGCATCACACCAGCCGAGAGAGCGGGAGAGGTCTCTGGTCTGGCGTACGCTTTGGGGAACTTTGGCGCCGTTTCGATGATGGTCTTTGTGCTTTTTGCTTTCGCTTTGCCGGGTGTGCAGGATTGGCCATTCCTGCCCGAGCAACCGCTATTGGGTATTGACCATAACCTGAACGAACATGATCGTATCGTTGGGCCCATCTCCGGTATTTGGTTAGTAATTTTTATTTTGCCGGTGCTGCTGTTCACCCCAGATGGCCTAAGCCGAGGGATCACTTGGCGACAAGCTGCGCGGACCGGGATAAGGGAGGTTGCCACTACTCTGCGCCAATTAATCAAGCATTACTCTAATATCGCTGTGTATTTAGTTGCGCGAATGTTGTTTAACGACGGCATGGTGGGCGTGCTAATTTTTGGTGGTGTTTACGCTGCCGGAAACTTTGGTTGGGAAACCATAACGCTTTTGATCTTTGGCTTAACTACAAGTGTGTCTGCAATGATCGGCGCTTATTTGGGTGGACGTTTGGAGGACCGGCTGGGTTCCATGCGGACTCTCAAAGTCTCAATATTTGGGAGCGCCACTCTTCTCGTGGTTCTAACTTCAATCACGCCCGAAACACTTTTCTTTGTAATTCCCGCTTCTGATGAGCCTGTGTGGGCTTTCCCGTACTTTAGCACCTTGGCGGAGCTAGCTTACCTAGCAACAAACCAAGCCTTCGCTCTGTTCTTCGTAACGGGCTTGTCAGCCTCGCGCACATTGATGGCAAAAATATCGCCCCCCGAGATGGCCACACAATTCTTTGGTCTATATGGCCTTAGCGGATCAATCACGGCTTTTCTGGCGCCGTTACTGGTTGCTGTCGTCACCGACATCACGCAGTCGCAAAGAATTGGTTTCGCGTCTCTTGTAATGCTAATCGTTGTCGGTGGACTGATGCTCGGTTTGGTGCGCGAGGAACAGGCGACTCGAGCCGTTGCTGAATAAAACCTAATGGACTCATTGCTGCGTGCCGATTATCTGTTGCTATCGGCAAGTCGGTTGCGTCCTCAACGAGCATCACCTGAACCTTAAACTTCGCAAAGATTTTTGTGGTTCTATAAGGAAATAACATTAGCTGGCCACCATCTCGATTCGGAGAATATACACACGGTCACTGCGTCTTGGCTTGTGCTTCAGGCTCTTAGATACTAACCACAAACCGCATGAGTTTATGTTTCGGGTCGCTGAAAAACATTGACTGAATGGACTGGCTGAATGAAAAAATTAATCTACTTGTCGGCATTGTTCCTGGGATTTGTAACGGTTCCCCAGTGTTTCTCCGAGCGAGGCCAATTCGGCGAGGAACAAGTAGCTGTAGGCGACGAGCTTCAGCGCCCCTACTGGCTTTATCAACCAAATACCTTAATGCAAAGGCCATCTTTGGTCCTTGTTATGCACGGTTACTCAGGTAACGCTGAGGCAATTGCGGCCTATTCCGGTATGAATGAAATTGCCGAGAAACACGGGTTCTTAGTGGCCTACCCCCAGGGCACTAAAGACACTCGCGACAATGCGTTTTTTAATGTCGGTTATGAGTTTCACGCAGACAGCAAAATCGACGATGTCGCTTATATCGAAGCTATCGTCAAACAAATTTTGGATAGGTTTCCAGTAGAGCAGGATCAGATTTTTGCGACCGGAATGTCCAACGGCGGGGATATGAATTACTTGCTTGCTTGCCGAACAGGCAACTTGTTCCGGGCTT
>JAYYHB010000040.1:0-7574 GCA_036157095.1 Pseudomonadota bacterium | reverse complement strand
AGCAGACGAATCGCTTCGGCCACCTCACCTTCCTGCGCAGCCTCGGCGGCTAGCTGTCCATAGTGGATGCTGATCTCAGTGAGTCCTGCGGCGGCTGCCGAGTGATCGGGCGAAATTCGGAGAATTTCTTCAAAAGCCTGTACGGCGGCAGCAGCGCTAGCTTCATCCGACAGTCCACTGCTGCGCAACAAAGACTGAGTACTGATCAAGAGTCGCTCTGCACGAAATCGATTTTGCAGACGCAGCGAGAGCACTGTGAGCTCAGGATCTGCACCGAATACTGCTTCCGCTTCTTGCAGTCTTGCCTGGGCGCGCTCAAGGTCGTTAGCCGTCATAGCTTGGGATATCGACTGTTTCCAGGTTCCCGTTGTCGCGTCCAGTGCCTCAGCGGCTTGAGAGAACGTAGGTGCTATGTCTATGACTCTGCGATAGGCGGCGACGATAGTGCTCAGGCCCTGGTTGGGGTCCGAGGCAAGTGACTGGGCCTCTCGCCACGCGGCGGTAAGCTCGGGATTCTCAATAATGCCGATGGCGGCCGCGGCTTCCTCAACAACGGGCAAAAGCTCCTCGCGGAAGGAAAAGAGCCCGGCGAGAACCGAGCCACTGAGAATGATCGCCAAGGAACTTTGTAGGGCGATACGTCGCCGGCGTTTGCGCCGCAGGCGTTTGTCACGTCTCGCCAACTCGTCTGGTCGCAGGCGCAAATCCGCGAACAAGGACGAAAGTTCCTGGGTGTTGATTGCTGAGTCCCTAATAACTCGACGCGCCAGTTCTGGATCGTCGTTAACGGCATCTAGAAGCTTGCGTATTTCAGACGGACTTGAGATCCGCTGATCTACATCTTTTCGCATTAGGCCATCTACCAAGGGCTGGAACACCTGCAGATGGCTCGGTAATCGCGGGGTGGGGTCATTGAGGTGCGATTGAATCAGTAGTTCTGGGGCGTCATCAGAAAAAGGCAGTTGGCCGCTGAGCATTTGAAAAATGATGACACCCAAACTGTAATAGTCACTCGCGCTCGACGGCGAGCGATTCTCGCCGAGTATGACTCCTCGAATGCGCTCGGGGCTGAGATATGCGAGGGATCCACCATCATAATCCGCTGCCTGGGGTTTACTATCCAGGCGATAGGCACAGTGTAAATCAATCAATACGGCTTGCTGGTTTGGCGCAATCAGTACGTGTTCTGGGCGCAAATCGCCGTGAGCAAAACCATGGGCATGAAGGGCCTCCAATGCCGCGGCAATTTGCAGCACGATATCTCGCAGCACCTTTACGGCAATTCCCTGCTCAACACAGGTTCGCAGGGTTCGTTGTCCGTAGTTGCTCAAAAGCAAATAAGCGTTGTTTGGTTTGCTACCCTGGCCAAGTAGCTGACAAACCCCGGGATGGGAGACCTGCTCCAGAACTGCAGCCTCAAGGCTTCGCGGACGGCAGTATTTGAGAACGACAACTTCGGCGCCGACAGAGCGGCGAACCAGGAAGGTACGGCTGGGGTGTTCGGAGCCAAGCACCCGAACCACCGTGAAACCATCAATCACGTCGTTCACCGCAAGAGACAGGGCGGCATCCGTCATTCTTCAATACCTGCAAAGCCTAGAGGGCCAGAGCTTGTTAACGACAACGCTGTCTCGGGGGTCAGCTGCGGTAGCGCGACGATTGTGCCTGCGACCAGCTCACCCAGAACCCACTCGCCATTTTCCACCCGCTCTAGCCCGGTAACGCTCGCTGCTTTGCCGATACCGTGAGCGAGTCCGTTAATACACGCATCGGCTTTCACCATCCATTCGCCGTTGACGTTACTAAATTTGCAGCGTGAATTGACGGCAAGTAGCGATGATTCAATCAGGGCACCTGCGCGGTACTCTTCAAGAAAGCGGTTGCCCTGCGGGGGCCACTTTATGAGATGGCCATGGCGCAGGCCGTCTACGAAGAAACCCCGAAAAAGCGTGCCGTCAGATGCCCTGAATACGCCTAGCCCCGTGCGCTGACCTCCGAGAAAGGCGCCTTTAAAATAACGCCCATCAGGCCATTGATAGATTCCTTGGCCATGCAGAGTGTCGTTTTGAAATTCGCCGTCATAACGCTGCCCCTCCGCCCATGACATACTCCCAGCACCATGACGTTTGTTGGCCATAAAAGACCCCACGTAGCGGTCTCCCGTGGCCCACCGGAAGGTGCCATTGCCCTGCATATAGTTGGCGAAAAAGTCACCCTCATAGACATCGCCGTTAGCCCAAGTCAGAGAGCCATAACCCTGACGCTTACCGTCGACGAACTCCCCTTCATAGCGGCGCCCATCGGCCCAAATATACAGACCCTGACCGCTTGGGAGATCATCGTTGAACTCTCCCTCATAGCGATCCCCATCGGCCCATTCATAGACCCCACTGCCACTGAGTACCCCATCGAAGACATCACCTTCGTAGCGATCGCCATTGGGTAGCGTGAATGCTGCGCGTTCTGCATGCAAGGGATGGCTCAGGCATAGCAGGCCCATGATGAAGGCTATTCGATATTGCATATGTACAAACTCCGATACACTCCTGAGTGTCTGAGCAAACACTTCTGGAAAGCAAATTTTATTCTCGATCGTATTTTATCTTGTCGTCGGTTTAGGCAGCGGTTTCATCGGTGGTTTACTAGGAGTTGGCGGCGGCATCATTGTCGTACCCGTGCTCTTCCTGTTGTTCTCTCAAAGCGGTCAATATCCTGAGGAACTTGTGCTCTTGGTCGCCATCGCGACCAGCCTCGCCTGCATCGTATTCACATCGGCGTCCGCGGCCTATGCTCAAATCAAAGGCCGACGGGTGCTTTGGGATGTAGTGAAACGCCTGTTACCAACAGTGCTCTTAGGTAGTGTGCTCGCGGGTTATCTCGCTCCCTTGGTGCCGTCAGTATGGCTGCGGACGGGATTCGCCTTCTTCATCACCGCTGTGGCCGTAGTGATGTATTTTGACTGGAAACCTTCCCCACATCGTAAGTTACCTGATGGGATAAGAGCGGCGCCCATAGGCTTCAGTGCCGGTCTGGTTTCTGGGTTGGTGGGCATTGCCGGAGGCAACGTTATTGTACCGACGTTGGTGTTTTTCAATATAGCCGCTCACAAGGCGACGGCTACGGCCAGCACCTTGGGGGTGCCGATAGCGGCCTCAGGCGCACTAAGCTACATGTTGCTTGCTCCTGCGCCCAACTATCCAGGCCTGCTAGGCTACGTCGACTTACAGGCTTTTGCCTTTATCGTTGTGGGTTCGGTTCTCGCAGCTCCACTGGGGGTTAAATTTGCCCAACAGCTACCAGCGGCAACCTTAAAAAGGGTGTTTTCGATCATGCTGGTGCTGATTGCTCTGCGTATGGTGCTTTAGTGCGCTGGAGCACCGACCGTTCCACCGAGTTGATGCAATTGAATCGTTAGTAGAGACGACGAATCTGAATCGCCTCCGTTGGCTGGTGCGCCAAAACATCCGAGATCAGGACAAGTTTTGCATCCACGGCGGCGCCCTCTTTTTTCAGCACGTCGAATGCTCTGCGTAGTGTTTTTTCGGGGTCACTGCTGAAGGCTATGCGATGGGCGTAGACCGAACGATTCATCGCCAGTCGTCGACGTGTCTGGCTGTTATTTGTGAATGCAAAAATAGGGACATGCTGAGGTCGCGCGGCAGTGACATAGTCGGCAACGATGCCGCGACGTGTGATAACGATAATTCCAGCTGCTTCAACTGACTCTGCGAGGGCCACTGCATGCACGGCGACATGCTGTTTATCACCCTCAATTTCGAGGGCCTTTTCGTACCCGAGACCGGGAAAGCGCTCGGTTCGGTCAGCGATATTTGACAGTTGCTCAACACAGCGGCTGGGGTACTGACCCACGCTGGTTTCCCCGGATAGCATCACCGCATCGACGCCCTCATAGATAGCATTCGCAACATCAGTCACTTCAGCGCGCGTGGGAATCGGATTATCGATCATCGATTCCAGCAGATGGGTTGCCACGATACAGCGCTTACCTTGACGAGCACATGCGTGCACGATACGACGCTGTACGTTGGGTAAGTCCGCGATATCGGTTTCGATGCCCAGATCGCCCCGGGCTACCATCACACCATCCGCAGCAGCCACGATTTGATGGATATTATTTACGCCCTCTTGGTCTTCGATTTTTGCAACGATCTTTGTGGACTTTCGTTTGGATCCTAAAAACTGCCGTAATTCGACGACGTCATCAGGGCTTCTGACAAAGGATAGCGCGATAAAGTCTACGTCGTTCGCCATCCCAAAGGCGATATCATCACGATCTTTCGCGGTAATGGCGGGCAAATTCACCCTCACTCCCGGCAGGTTGACATGCTTGCGGCTTCCCAGCGTGCCGCCATCGATGACTTCGCAGGTCAGCTGGTGATCTTTTTTTTGCAGGACCCTGAAGTTCATGAGACCGTTATCCACGGTAATGATGCGCCCTACCTCAACAACCTCGACCAGCTCAGTGTAGTTCACATGTATGGAGCGTTGTTCGATCAGATCTCCATCGCGCACGCTCAAAGTGACCACATCGCCTGAATTTAACTCCATTGGGTTTTCTAGAACCCCGGTACGAATTTCGGGCCCTTGGGTATCCAATAGAACCGGTACAGGATATTTGACCTGCCGGTTGAGCGTTTTTATCCAGTTAATGATCTCCGCGGCGCTGTCATGGTTGGAATGGGACATATTGATTCTGACAATGTTCATGCCCGCTTCGTACAAGGCCTTAAGGCCTTCAAAGCTCGCCGTTGCCGGGCCGATAGTGCAGATGATTTTGGTTCGTCGCCTCATTACGTCACCTTAGTACTCTGACGAGGACAAGTCATTCGACCAGAACGTTTCTAACCGGGATTCGACGTCATTTATCGAGATATTTTCCGGCCGCCAGTACTCGGGGTAGAAGCGCGCGATAGCCGGGTCAGCAAATCGCGGGTCAACGAGGCAGATCACCCCCTTGTCCTGGGGCCCCCTTATGACTCGACCTGCAGCTTGCACTACACGTGTCATTGCCGGCTGCAAGTAGGCTACTTGTTCACCCCAGCCACTGCCATCAGAGCTATTAAAATAGTTGACGCTTAAAGAGCGAATAAGATCTGTTGGAGGTAGGCCAAGGCTTACAACGACGACGCCATCCACGACGCCCACCCCAAGGTCTAGGGATTCGGCAAAGACGCCGCCCATGACAATACCCAAAACTGCTGAAGAAGCTTGGCGAAACTGCTCGAGCAGAGCCAGTTGTTGTGCCTCGTCCATGGCTGGGGTTTGAGCCATAAAATTGTCAGGTCTGTGAGGGCTTTGGACTAAGTGATGCAGATACTCGTAGGACGGCATGGCGACCAGGTAGCGGCCCGCGTGCCCGCGCTGCAGAGTTCCGATCAGATCGCAAAGCTGCGGCAATGATTGCAATCGACGCCGATAAAACGTGTCGATATCCGTTACCGCGAGCACTTTGATTTGTGCTGGGCTAAATGGTGCAATCGCCCGCATGGCCGGGGCACGCTGGCCGACATCCTCTGCTTCATTTAAGGGTTGGCCATGAAGCCGCTGATAAAGATTCAGCGGTGATACGGTGCCTGAAAATCGAATAACGCTGCGACATTCACCCATCACGGCCCGGCCGTAGCTGCTGCCGTCAAGACACCGACGATGAATCGAAATTACCGGCTTTTCTCTGCGACCGTTTTGCCCAAGGCTGGCAGGTTTTGCCTCACTTTGCGGGCGTTCAACCACATGACAATAGTGTTCGTCCTTCGTCCACTGTTGAGAGCGCTGCCAGCGTAGCGCGGCAAAATACACCGCCAGCAAATTGTCGGGCAGGAGCTTGTTGGCATTTTCGGCGCTAAAGCGTCGCAATTCGGGTGGCAAATCGGATCGAACCAGGTCGTTTGCGTCAAAGAGCGACTCGGTCTTTGGCTCCACACCCATGGGATCCTCATGTGAGCGTTTTTCAGTTTTCTTACTGTCGAAACGCCTTTCCGCCCCAATCACCAGATCACAACGAAACAGCAGTTCTTGAAGAATCGTGCGTAGCGCCTCGGTGTCGTCGAAAACAAACTGAGTTCCACGTCGCAACTGAGGAGCTTCATAAAGAAAATCAATGAAGGCCTTGAGCTTTACCAACGATTCAGTGATCTCTTGGGGCGCCTCTTCCAATGCGGCATAGACTTCCCGAGAACTGATTTCAACGCTGAGCATGTCGTTGATGCGGTTGCTAAGCTGGTGGGCCTCATCAATGAGCAATGACCGATGTGCTTGATAGGCAAAGCGCTGAAGGCGAACCGATGGGTCAAAAACATAGTTGTAGTCGGCGATGACGAGGTCTGCGGTCATTGCGCTGTCGAGGCTTAGCTCAAAGGGGCACAGTGAAAACTCGGCGGCCATGCTCTCGATAGTCGAACGATCTGCGATACTTCGCTGCTCCAACGCCGCAAGAGCGGCAGGAAGGCGGGAATAGTAGCCCGCAGCATTCGGACACACGGAAGCATCACAGTGCATTTCTGTTTGCGGGCAGGTTTTTTCCTTTGCGGTAATTTGCACCACGCGCAGGGGCGCATCGTCTTTAGCTATCAACTGTGCGGCGTTCAGGGCGGCGTCCGCACCTCGATTTCTACTGGTTAGGAAGAAAAACTGTTCGTCAAATGCCTGGGCTTTCAGCGCTGGAAATAAAACAGCAAGGGTTTTGCCACTTCCCGTCGCAGCCTCCAATAGCAGATTGTCGCCACTCACAATGCTTTTATAAACCTGTCCTGCCATCGCCCGCTGGTTTTTTCGAAAATGCGCGTGAGGAAAGCTCAGATCCTTCGCCCAGGTTGATCGTTTTTTTGCTCGCGCATCGATTCGCTGCAAAAAAGTGCCATAGCAAGTTAGTACAAAGGCAAGAAAGAGCAGTGCTTGGGAGCGCGTTAATGTATGCTCATATGCCCTTGAAGCGTCACCCTCTGGATTAAGATAAACCACCCGCGTACTAACTCTTGGGATGTTGTAATTAGTCTGGCAGAGCATTCCAGCGTAAAGCCAAGCCTGGCCCTCGTCAGCTCCTCGAAGCGATGGCACAGAGCGTCGTGATGTTTTGTACTCTTCTACTACTGGATCGCCGCCATCTCGGTAGGTCAGTCCGTCGATGCGTCCCTGCAGCCGCCAATCCTGATCGAGTAGTCGAACCGGTACTTTCAGGCTGAACTCTTTTTGGTAATTCGCATCCGCATTGGTTCGTTTTTTTTGCATGGTGGAATGGGCTGCCGCCCCCTCCCAAGCTTCGACACTGCGCTCTCCTCCACTTGGGTATAAATCGCCGTGACGAAAAACGAAGGACGCCAGGTCGCTAACGGCGAGCAGTTTCACTTCGCTGTTTTCAGCTTAACGATACGAGCATCAATACCCATTTCGCGTAGAATCGCAAACCAGGCGCGCTGCTGCGGCTGAAGCTGATCTGTGGGTCCTTTTACTTCAACAAACTCTGCCTTCCCATCCTCGTAACATAAAAACAAATCTGGAAAGCCTTTGCGGTAGTCGCCTAGGTTACGAATCAAAAATGCGCTGAGCTGGCGCACCCA
>JAYYHB010000039.1:0-3475 GCA_036157095.1 Pseudomonadota bacterium | reverse complement strand
GCACTCGCTGTCTCACGAGCTCTTGCAGAATGCCCGCAGGAATTTTCTCAACGTAGGGGCTCGCTAAGCCTATGAAGCGCGCGCGTCCGTCTAAGCTTTGTAGATCAAGCCCCTCGCCCAATTTGTTGAATAAATACTCAATACCCGGCGTGGCGTTTTTTAAATAATCTGAGAACGCCTCAGCACCCTGATCACGCACCAGCGAATCGGGATCCTCGCCGTCTGGGAGAAACACAAATTTCAGCTGCCGGTGCTCGTTCAACACGGGTAAGGCACTTTCGAGGGCACGCCACGCTGCAGCTCGACCCGCTTTATCGCCGTCGAAGCAACAGACGACTTCGTCCGTGTAGCGATAGAGCTTTTGATAGTGCGCTTCACCGGTAGCGGTGCCCAGGGTGGCCACCGCATTGCGAAAGCCTCGCTGCGCTAGAGCGACTACATCCATATATCCTTCGACCACTAGTAATCGATCAATGCTGCGCAGAGCCTTGCGCGCTTCGTATAAACCGTAGAGTTCCTGGTTTTTGGTAAACACTGGGGTCTCTGGTGAATTGAGATACTTAGGGCCTTCTTCGTCGCCGAGTTTACGCCCACCGAAGCCAATCACGCGCCCCCGGACGTCGCGTATTGGGAACATGATGCGATGCCGAAAGCGGTCATAAACTCTGCCGCTGTCGTTTTTGATCGTAAGACCCGCCTTTAGCATGACCTCAGCGCTCACATCCTCGTCCAGCAAAACCTCGCTGAGGGAGTGCCAGCCTTCCGGCGCATACCCAATACCAAAATCTCTGGCCGTTACGCCGGTGAGCCCGCGTCCTTTCAAATAGTCGACGGCGGCAGGCATGCTGCGCAGCCGCTGCTTATAAAGCCGCTCAGCCTTTTCGAGAGCTTGGAATATGCGCTGATCAACTTCTACATAGTTGCGATTGGATTTCTCTATCGGAACGGTGAGCCCCAAATCCTTAGCAAGCGCCTCTACTGCCTCCACAAACTCGATTCGTTCGTACTTCATGAGAAAGGTCAGAGCGCTACCGCTCTCTTGGCAGCCAAAGCAATGGAAGAACTGTTTGTCAGGACTGACGGAGAAGGAGGGGGTCTTTTCATCGTGGAAGGGGCATAAACCCGAATAGTTCTTGCCACTTTTTTTAAGAGCGACGCGGCTGCCAACCACGTCAACAATGTCGGCGCGGTCAATTAAATCGTTAATAAAGGACTGTGGAATTAATCCCGCCAAGACACCACCCATAGTGCGTTCAGAAGAAAAGCATAGCACAGGGATGAAGTGGCGCTGCCAGTTCGCCATCACCAGCCGTCAGGGTACTAGCAGTAATGCGTCCTACAGACTTGCCAGATGAGCTTTCACGAGGGCGCTCGCCTTCCCCATATCGATTCGGGCCTGACCTTCGATTTTGAGCAAACTCATCACCTTGCCCATATCCTGCATACCCTTGGCTCCAGACTTAGTGACAAGTGCAGCGACAAATTCCTGAAGCTCATCGCTGTCCATCTGTGCCGGCAAAAAAGCTTCGATCACACCGATCTCATAGGCCTCTACCGCGGCTAAATCCTCGCGCTTGGCGTCCTGAAACTGTGCCATGGCGTCCTTGCGTTGTTTCAACATTTTATTAAGCACTGCAAAGACGTCTTCGTCACTCAGGTCTCGTCGTTCATCGACCTCGATGCGCTTGAGCTCGGCATTGACCATCCGCAAGGTTGCCACCCGATCCTTATCCCGAGCCTTCATGGCTTCCTTGGTGGCCCGATTCAGTGTTTCTTTCAGCGCGGACATATCGCCTCCAGTCGTGTGATGAGTAAATGTCTGTTCTAGATCTTACCAACGGGATCGACAGGTCAAAATGTTACGCCCACAAAAAAGCCCCTGCGTAAGGGGCTTTTGCTCCGCAAGCTTGCGGCCCGCCTATCAAATCGTGAAGCTCATACTAGTCCTATTTCTCTTATCAATAGGAGCGCTCGAACTTCCGTGACTCGCGCTGCAACTTCTTAATGTGGCGTTTAACCGCCGCCGCCGCCTTGCGCTTACGCATAGCTGTAGGCTTTTCATAAAACTCTCTACGTCGGACTTCGCTCAATACACCCGCTTTTTCACAGGAGCGCTTGAAGCGTCGCAACGCTATATCGAAGGGCTCATTCTCTTTGACTCTGACGTGAGGCATGGTTCAACTTGTTTCCGATGAGGGCGCGGATTCTACACAGTGGCTAATTGTGCGGCAACCCCGATAGCAGACTGCCGTAGATGGCAGCTCGACAATCCAAGACAGGTCGATGCGACAGTGCGGGGGGCATTTTTGTATCATTTACCCATGTTAGTTCTTGGCATCGAAAGTTCCTGTGACGAGACTGGTCTGGCGCTGTACGACAGCGAGCTAGGTCTGCTCACACAAGCCCTCCACAGTCAGGTGGCTCTCCACGCAGACTACGGCGGTGTTGTTCCGGAATTAGCGTCCCGCGACCATGTGCGCAAAATAACTCCGCTGACTAACCGAGTACTGGAGGATGCTGGCAAAACGATCGATGACCTAGACGCGATTGCCTATACCGCTGGGCCTGGCCTGATGGGTGCACTTTTAGTTGGCGCGTCTTTTGCTAAGAGTTTGGCCTGGTCGCTCAACATTCCCGCACTCGGCATTCATCACATGGAAGCTCATCTGCTTGCGCCGCTTATCAACCGTGGGGCCCAAGATCTTAGCCTGCCGTTTGTCGCACTGCTGGTTTCTGGGGGACATACGCAACTGGTTCACGTGAAAGGATTGGGCGACTACGACATCTTGGGAGAATCTGTTGATGATGCCGCGGGCGAAGCGTTCGATAAAACCGCCAAACTTCTCGGGCTTGGGTATCCCGGCGGACCTAAGATTGCTGCTGAGGCGGAACGTGGAGATAGCCAGAGATTCCGATTCCCTCGACCGATGACTGACCGTCCCGGATTGGACTTCAGCTTTAGTGGTCTCAAAACCTATGCGCTCAATACGGTACAAAGTCTTGCACCCATCAATCAACAAGACATCGCGGACGTCTCAGCGGCCTTTGAGATTGCTGCTGTGGACACCTTGGTCATCAAATGCCGTCGAGCCATCGAGCAAACCGGGGTAACGCAACTGATCATTGCCGGTGGCGTCAGCGCGAACAAACGCCTACGGGCGGAGCTAGAGGAAAAGCTCCAGGCCGAAGTCGTTTATGCACCGCTGGATTTGTGTACCGATAATGGCGCCATGATTGCCTATGCAGGCGCCCTACGATTGCGCTCAGGTGCTCGTGAAACCCTTGGCATACACACCCGCCCCCGTTGGCCCATGACCGAGCTCACGCCCATATGAAAATAGATGACTCGTTCAGTGACAAAGTCATTATTCGACAGCTAGTGGTTGAAGCAATTCTAGGCATACGCCCAACAGAACGCGTAACCCCTCAACCGGTCCAAATTGATATCACTGTATTCACCAATACGAGGCGCCCC
>JAYYHB010000038.1:0-6378 GCA_036157095.1 Pseudomonadota bacterium | reverse complement strand
CGAGGCCTCGACGTGCCGCCTTGTCTCGATATCCCAACTCGCGCTCTGTTCGGGTGAATAACGCCATAGCGATACCCCAGGGGCTATCTCCTCGCCTATCTGCAGTGCCAGGGCAGGCACGACGAAGTCGGTCTCGTTACTTACGCTGATTACATAGCGCAGTATGTCTCCGGCACTGATGCCACCTTGGCCTGACTGCTCACTGAGACTGTCACTGTCACTGTCACCGTCACTGTCGGCGGTTTTAAGCATTGGTTTTTCAAGGCTCTTCAGCCAGATTGGGTTCAATGACGGGCTAAAGCGAGGCTGCAGGCGCTGTAGTGAACCGTCTGGTTCGACCTTAAACACGGTGGTTCGGACGACAATTTTTGCGTTGATCGAGCCGGCAATCACCAACGACTGGTAGCAAAAACACAAGACTAGGATGACGGCAGATAGATGGCGCATGGTAAGGCTTGCTCCAAACAACGACGGGGCGATCAGTGAGTTAAGACAATATCGATATGCTCATTTTCAGGGTAAAAACAGATCTCTGCCTGGCCCTGCTGCAACATGCTTCTTACTCGCCTGCGCTTTTCCTCCAGGGTAAAGTCCTGATGACCATAGTCCGTGCCTTCACGCAGAATAAAGGCATCGATTACTCCGAGCAGCGCCTCTTCAGACAGCTCGCTGGTGGGTATCTTGATCACTTAGCGACAAAGCTCAACGAACGCGCGCACATCAATCGAGGTGTACCGCATCAATACGATTGGTATCACGCTTAAGACCGCCAAAATCAAACAAACGGCGATCGCCCAAATGCGAAAGCGTCACGTTGTTGACACTGCGTCCAATGTTGTCGACGCGCCCGGGATGACTTCTGTCCCAACCTGCAAGCATTTCTTTGATGGCCTGCCGCTGCAAATTATCCTGAGAGCCACATAAGTTGCACGGGATGATCGGATGTTGACAATACTCTGACCACCGCTGAATTAACGACTCGCGACAATAATATAGCGGCCGAATTACCACATTTTGACCGTCGTCACTCAGCAGCTTGGCCGGCATCGCCTTAAGCTTGGCACCGTAAAACATGTTGAGAATTAGGGTTTCCACCACATCATCAAGATGGTGGCCCAGAGCAATTTTAGTGGCGCCTATCTTCTTGGCGTGGGTGTATAAAATTCCGCGTCGCAGACGAGAGCAGACTGGGCAGGTGGTTTTGCCCTCAGGAGTCAGTGCCTGAACGACGCTGAACGTATCTTGCTCAATCACGTCATAGGCCACACCAATCTCATCGAGATAGGCCGGCAACACATGCTCTGGAAAACCCGGCTGTTTTTGATCCAGATTTACCGCCACCACCTCAAACTGCACCGGTGCATGTCTAGCAAAGCTCAACATCATATCAAGCAGGGTGTAAGAGTCTTTGCCGCCGGAGAGGCAGACCATGATCTTGTCGCCTTCCTCGATCATGTTGAAGTCGGTCAGCGCTTCTCCGACAAGCTTGCGCAACTTCTTGTGACACTTATTTTTTTCGTACTGGTGTTTGCGAGGATCTCGACTGCCCAATGCGGGAGGGGCTGGATCATGTATACCTGGGGTTGCGACCATGAATCACTCTTACGACGTCGTTACCGCCTATTATAAACCACGAAGCACATTCATCGGTGGCGTATCGATCAGGCTACGGCTGCCCGCCAAGCCAACTACGGTGATGATAAGCGCCCCCGCCGCCGGCCCAAGCAGCCAAATCCAAGGATGTGCCTCAGCTTGAAGTTCGAACACCTGGATTTGCAGCATGGCAACGACCAGTTCCGCACCGAACACCGCCACCACTCCGGCGAAGGTGCCGAGCACCAAAAATTCCGCGGTAAGCGATCCTCCGATGAGTGAGCGCGTGCCCCCTAAGGCCCGTATTAATCCGTGCTCGGCCATCCGCGTATCTCGGCTCGCCTGAATACTCGCGATTAATACAAGTGCTCCGCTAAGCAGAACCAGGGCCAGAACGAGTTCGACGGCCTGGCTCACCTGGGCCACAATTTTTTGCACTTGGGCGATCAGCGCGTCAATCTCGATAACCGTGATGGTCGGATATTGACGCAACAGCGTATTGAGAAAGGCTTTTTCGTTGGGCTCCAAGAAGAAGCTCGTCATATATGTTGCGGGAAAGCCCTGCAGCGCCCCGGGGGACAATATGATGAAAAAGTTCGGTGTCATGCTCTCCCATTCGAGCGAGCGAATACTGGTCACCGTCGCCCAGACCCTGCGCCCGCCTACATCAAATTCCAGGCGGTCTCCAAGCTGCAGACCAAAATCTTCTGCATACTCTTGTTCAAGAGATACCTCCGCTTCACTGCTGTCCTTACTCCACCATTCGCCGGCAATGATGTCATTGTTCTCAGGAGGTAAGGCAGACCAAGTAAGAGATCGCTCTGACGTCAGGCGCGGCCCCCCACCCTGGCGCCCAATGGTTTCTTGCCATACCTTGGCGGTAGCGTCATTAACCTGAGACACCCGACCGCGAATCATTGGGAACACAAACTCACCCTCGGTCGCTTGATCGCGAACAAGGGCCCGAACACCCTCTACCTCGTCCTCGGCAATATTCATTACAAAATGATTCGCCGCGTCGTCTGGCACCTGAGAACGCCACTCGTCTATAAGCGCTGTGCGAATTAGCACCAAGACGAGTAACAACATTATGGCTACGCCAAAAATGAGTATCTGGGCGGTGTTTTCCGCGCGTCTGCGCTGCAGTCCCGCTAGGGCTAAACGCCAGCCACTTTTCGCCTGCATACCTGCAACCCGACCGCCCTTGAGTAAGGCCCAAGCCAGCGCGCCAAAAATCAGGCAGATGCTGACGATGCTGAGTAATGTCCACAGCGTCAGCCAAAGGTCCGAGGTGTACCACACTAACAACAGCAAGCTACCCGCGGCCGCTGCTCCATAAGACAGCCAGCGACTGAGTGGTGCCACACCCAAATCCCGGCGAATCACTCGCATGGGCTCGACATTCTTTAAATGCACAAAGGCGGGCATGGCAAAGGCAAGGGCACAAATCAGACCCGTGGCACTGCCGAGCAAAAAAGGCCGCAAGGTAGGTAGGGGCAGTTCTACGGCAATCAGCGAGGCCAGCACCTGCACGATGGCGATATGCAATATCGAGCCGGTGAGTAGCCCCAAGGCAATTGCAACAGCGCCTACTAGCAGCAGTAACGACATGAAACCGCGCAAAATTTGCCCGGGGGTAGCTCCCAGAGTTTTTAACACCCCGACATGATCGAAATGACGCTGGGCATAGCGATGCGCGGACAAACCGACGGCGATTCCTGCGAGCAAGACTCCCAGCAATCCTCCGAGCAGCAAGAACCTTTCAGCGCGATCTAAGGCTCGACCAATGCGTGGACTGCTTTCACGCACGCTAACCCAGGAGTAGTCGGGTTTAAGCGGTAAGACTCGGCGTAGGGATTCTAGCTCGATCTCGTCTCCCGATAACAGCAGTCGATAGGAAAGGCGACTACCAGGCTGCACAACCTCGGTGGCAGCTACATCCTTTAAGTTCATCAGCAGCCTGGGGCCTAAATCGAAGAAAGAGCCTCCGCGATCCGGTTCAGCGATCAGTACTTTGGCGACGGTCAGTTCCGCCATACCAACCTCAAGCGTGTCGCCTAGGGTCACGTTCATAGCGGGAAACAGTCGTGAATCGAGCCAGACTGTTCCTGGAGCCGGCACATCGTCCGTCGGCGCACCGCGCTTGAACGGCTCATTGCCAATGATCAGTTCTCCGCGCAAAGGGTAGGTCTCATCCACTGCCTTTACGCCCACCAACTGATTTAGGTCTCCAGCAAAGACCATGGATGGGAAAACCAACGTTTGCGCGGTACCGAGACCACGCTGCTGGGCTTGGACAATAAAATCCTCAGGAATGGGTCGACCGCTCGATATTTGCCTGTCTGCTGCTAAAAAGTTCGCTGACTCTTCGAGCAGGGCACTTTGCAAGCGATCAACAAACAAACTGATCGACGTCACCGTGCCTACTGCAACCAGCAAGGCTACCAGCAGCAGCCCCATCTCTCCAGACCGCACATCGCGCCACGCCATCCGAGCGACAAGTTTTATATTCATCGCACAGTAGCCTTGAATTGTTCACTGGGCAAAATCTTGCCGCCTGATATGGAAATAGTGCGCGAGCAGCGGGCCGCCAGCTGTAAATCGTGGGTCACCATGATCAGGGTCGTGCCAAATTCCGTATTTAGGTCAAACAGCAGCTGGCAGATCAGTTCGCCGGTCTGGGTGTCGAGGTTGCCGGTGGGTTCATCGGCGAACAATACCGTGGGGTTTGAAGCAAAGGCGCGAGCGATCGCCACGCGCTGCTGCTCACCTCCAGAGAGTTGGCGCGGATAATGGTCCAAGCGATCACCAAGGCCGACTTTCTCCAGCAATTCCTGGGCTTGAGACTGTGCTAACGTGTCGCCACGCAGCTCTACTGGCAGCATGACGTTTTCTAAAGCCGTCAGTGAGGCGAGCAACTGAAAAGATTGAAAGACGAAACCGACATACTGCCCACGCGCAAGGGCTCGGGCCTCTTCATCAAGTTCGGTGAGATTTGCATCGAGCAAATTTACTGTGCCATCTGTTGCTTTATCCAAACCTGCCAAAATGCCCAACAACGTTGTTTTGCCGGAACCTGAAGCGCCGACAATGGCAACGGACTCACCTTCATTGATTTCCAACTTGATGCCATCCAAGATGACGAGCTGTCCGGCAGAGGTTTGGACTACTTTCTCAACACCTTCAGCACTGACTACGGTTCGACTCATGGGCGTTTTCTCATCTTGTTTACTTAAATTTAGGTCACCGCAACCAGCTAGGTGGTTCGGTGCATCCATGACCTTTGCCTTCGTTGTCAGCATCCTGATCGTAGGTATGGCTCCGGCCGTGCACACCGCCACGAATTATCAATCTGCATCAAGTCACCTCCAAAATTCGTCAAAAGGAGAATCGTTAAAAACCACAAACCTAGATGTATCAAGCATTCTCGTGCTGGGCGACAGCATTAGCGCTGGCTACGGCATGAATATAGATGACGGTTGGGTCAATCTGATGAATCAAACCTTAAGACAGCGCGAGTTGGCTTATCGGATGGTCAACGCCAGCATCTCTGGCGAGACCACAGTGGGTGGCCTTAAGCGCCTGCCAGATCTACTGAGGGAACATGCACCGAGCATTGTGGTGATTGAGCTCGGTGGCAATGACGGGCTGCGCGGCTACCCTACCAC
This sequence comes from Pseudomonadota bacterium, assembly GCA_036157095.1. Classification (GTDB taxonomy): domain Bacteria; phylum Pseudomonadota; class Gammaproteobacteria; order Pseudomonadales; family Azotimanducaceae; genus UBA4421. The sequence continues at coordinate 1,117 of JAYYHB010000038.1, read as the reverse complement.
GAAAATACTGGACAATTTGCTCACGATGACCGATTTGGTTAAGGCGGCAGGAGCCCAACCCGTTATTATTACGATGCGCATCCCCCCCAACTACGGACCGCGCTATACCCGTGCTTTCGAGCAAGTTTTTGCGGATGCCGCGGAACAGTCAAAAGCGACTCTTGTGCCCTTTTTATTCGAAGAGTTAGCCGTTGATGCGCAGATGATGCAGGACGACGGCATTCATCCCACGGCCAAGGCGCAACCGCTCCTGGTGGAGGGATTTTTACCCTACTTGCTAGATCTCATGTAGTTCGCGAAATAGGACTGACGCTTTATCTTAGCGGCTTCAACGTTTCTTGCGTTGTCTCGACCCGATATGCTGCTCCCCACGCTCCTGTGCCAATCGCACCTGGTGCTGACGCTCGCGAAACTGATGGCGACGCTCTTCGCTGGTGCGGTCGATACAGTGCGGACAGCTGACGCCATGCTCGAAGTCAGGACTGGCCAGCTCTTCTTTCGAGAGTGGATGACGGCACGCATAGCACTGTTTGTACTGACCCTGCTCTAACTGGGCGGTAACCGACACCCTCTGATCGAAAACAAAGCATTCGCCATTCCAGCGGGACTCTTCAGACTGAGTATCCTCTAGATACTGGAGAATGCCCCCATCCAATTGGTAGACGTTCTCAAACCCTTGGTTTAGCAGATACGAAGACGCTTTTTCGCAACGAATGCCCCCGGTGCAAAACATTGCCACCTTGGTGTGTTTTTGCGTGTCGAGATTTTCAGCCACCCACTCCGGAAATTGTCGAAAGCTATCGGTGTGGGGTGAGACCGCGCCTTCGAATGTGCCAATGTCGATCTCATAGTCATTACGAGTGTCGATGACGATGACCTCGGGATCATCGATGAGAGTATTCCATTTGCGCGCATCAACATGTTCGCCGGTTTGGCTCATGTCCAGACCGTCAACACCGAAGCTGACGATCTCTGGTTTGACTCGAACTTTGAAACGGTGGAACCCACTGTTGTCCGACTGTAGATCCGACCACTTCTGGGATTTGACCCCGTAGTGCTCTAGCAGATGCTTTGAGAGATGCGATAGCGCCTCAACATCACCAACCACGGTACCGTT
>JAYYHB010000037.1:0-7310 GCA_036157095.1 Pseudomonadota bacterium | reverse complement strand
AAACCGGAAATGGTCTACGATCTGCCCGGAGGCGGAAAACGCTTGGTGCAAGGAGCTGACGGCTACCGAGCTACCATTTGCAGTGGTGTCGTGACTTACCGCGGTGGTAGGCACACTGGCAAGCTGCCAGGTCGTTTAATTCGCGGCGGTCAGGGACAGCGCTAAGACAACCTAGAGCTTGCCGGGTAGACACTTGGGAGTTCCGACATCGTTTACAGAAATTTTTAATCTGATAACGGGCAGACCCGAGCAATACATCCCTCGCTCTTCGACCCTAGCGTCAAATTGGGAGCACAACTGAATTGCATATCTGCAGGATGGGTAAGGGCGCCTGACTTGCTATATCGAGCGATTTGCGGGTTTGAGCCTGCAACGACCGGTTTTGGGGGGTTCAGAAGGGAACGTAAACACACTACTAAAGACTGCAAACGAGCTCGGCAAGGAACTTAAAGAGTAGTAAAAGGACCAACGGCATTCGCGGGCGAACCACGAGCGCGCGCCCGCGGGAATGTTGGTCTCTAGATATTTGGGGTATATCTGGGGGTATAAATAGATTTGCGCTCTTTAGATCTACCCTTAGCTGAGCTTACATCAAGTGTTCAAGTCCATCAGTGGCTACCACATTCTTACCTAAGACCTTCACATCTAACACGCATGCTAGAGTTTTCGTTGGTAAACGTGTGATCATCGAAAAGCGTAAAGGTTTGCCAAACATTAAACGGTCGTCCGGGATATGCCTCTGGCGGCTTCGCTTTTAGAGGTCGCTGCTTAAGATTCCAGCATCTTCCCAAGCTCTTAGTGTTGCATCGTCGAATCCTGCTTCAGACAAAACCTCGCGATTATTCGCGCCTCTGGGTGCTGCCGTCGACAGCGCGCCTGTATCCCTACCGTTGAACAGCCAAGGTCCCTTGGGTAGGCGAATTTCGTGCTCGCCAACTAGCGAGGTATAGGTGGGATCTGCAGATTTAGCCCAATCTGTCTCTAGCAAATCGGCTGCTGTTCGTACCTTGCCGACTGCAAGCCCACCCGCACTAGACACTTGGTATTCAAGCTCCTCAAAGCTTCGAAATGACCGCATCCAATTTTGAACCTCATCCAGTAGGGGTTTTAAATTCTTTCTGCGTAATTCGGGCGTGGCAAAGCGCGAGTCGGTTCGAAGATCGTTTCGCCCCATCATTCCGCAGTAACGCATGAATACTCCGGACGAGATAGGTGATGCAGCTATCGTCACAAAGCTGCCGTCTGCGACCTTAAAGATTGGCGATTCAGGTGCGCCAAGCGCTAAAGGCTCATCAGTGGCATCCAGTTCGTTGATTTGCGCATGTAGCCTCTCATTCACAGCGAGCATTGTTGCCATCATTGACACGTCGCCATGAAGACCAGTGCCTGTGGCATTGCGCTTGTTCAGACCTGCAAGCACTGCAATTGCGCCCTCTAAACCCGTATAAACATCAGCATGGCTGGCCCAATCCGTCACTGGCCGCAACAGATCGTCACCAAAGTGGTCGATTTGAGTCTGTGTTGCCCCGGATTCGGCTTGGACGGTCGGCGCAAAGGCAGGTCGTGTCGACCAAGGAGTGTTCTGCCCATAACCGGACATCGAAACATAAACAACTGCGGGATTCTGTTGGCGTACGGATTCATAATCTAAGCCGAAAGTTTTCATGGTGCCCGGACGAAAGTTTTCGACGATTACGTCGGCTTTATGGCACAGCCTAAGAACGGCTTCTCGCGCTTCGGGCCAGTTTAGATCAATGCTGAGGTTCCGTTTACCGCCATTAAGCTGTAGGTAGTAGGCGCTTTGGCCGTGTATTTGTGGTGCTGCAATTCGACCAATATCGCCAGAAGGTGGCTCTACTTTTGTGACTTGCGCGCCTAATTCAGCAAGGATACGCGTACAGGTTGGTCCCGCAAGGACACGGGTAAAATCGAGCACTCTAATGTTTTCTAGCGGTTTCATTAGTCCCCCTCAAAGACTGCTGTACCTGGTCCGGTCTCAAACATCGCTTTCATGCCGCGTTTTACATCTTCGCTGGCCCACATCGGTGCGAGTTCATCAGCGAGCGCCAGATCTGCTGCTCGCACACCGTCGGTGCACGCTATTCGAGCTATACGTTTTATCGCGCTTAGTGCCAACGTCGGGCCTGAGGCAAGCTGCTGCGCTAGGGATAGCGATGCCGAATTTAAATCTTCGTCGCTCGTCACCAAGTTGATCACACCCCAACGCTCCAATACGTCCGGACTGTACCGTCGTCCCAGCATGGCAATTTCTCTCGCTCGAGCCGGGCCGGCCCTTTCAGTTAATCGTTGTACAGCGCCGAGTAATGGAGCGAGCCCGATAGCAACCTCTACGGAGCCAATTTGCGCTGACTGGGCAGCAACAATAAAGTCGCTGGCCAGGGCAAGTTCAAATCCGCCGCCCAGCACGGCGCCATGAACGGCCGCGACGGTGGGTATAGGTATCGACTCTAATCTGTCGAGGGTGACTGATGCGTCAACACCTCCCCTGTCCAAGGCGGAGACATCCGCACCGGCACAAAAGTGGCGCAAGTCACTTCGTATCAAAATAGCACGCATACCGTCGGCAACCGCGCGCTCCTGAGCACAACAAAACTCTTCTATGAAGTCGCGACATATTAAGTTGTGTGGCGGATTGCTGAGCGTTATTACTCCGACAGATCCAAGCGGTTCTAGAGTTATCATGTTCACCTGGTTTCCCCCTGCATTTTCCCCAACAAAAGGTTGAAAGATTGCACCTGAGTGCGTATCGGGTCAAACATCGCTGATTTCCTTCCTTTTTCTCCGGATAAATTGCGTAAAGGGCCTCGCTCCGGTGATCTGAGCCAAAAACGTTACCATTATTGCGGTCGCAGGTAGTCAGCATGGAACGTATGTATTTGACAACGAAGTCGCTGGAAACCAGGCTGGTAGTCCCACCTGAGACGCGAGTAGCTTAAATTGGAATTACTGGCAGTAATGGATGACACGTTCGAACAGTTTTCGCCAGACATTCCTGAGCTGATGTGGTCTTCCTGAGCTATTTCCTTTAAGTACTACTTCGGTAAAAGAGATGTGTTTGATGCGATAGCACTGGGATCTTGGCGACAACGAAGCTCACGTTCCGGTTTTGATTGTGAGACATTGGCTTTCAAAGACGGTCAGCTGGCTGGTGTCGAGGTCGGAATGAAGGGAGGTGACTACAGGTATCGCCGGGCCGTGCTTGGCCGTGTACGGCAAAAATTCATCGGCGACGGCGACATTGACTCAAAGGTAATTTCGGGCGTGCTCCAAAGATCAGACCATGCCAGCTGGCTGAACCCTGTCTTACATGCTGATGCTTATTACGTTCATGCTCTGGCCGTAAAACGCGAGTCTCGCGGTCAGCTTATCGGTTACAAACTGATTGACGCAGCTATCAATCGAGCAAAAGAGCAGGGTTACAAATGGTTTAAGCCGGATGTTCTTTCAAATATCCCAGCCGTGGGATTTTACGGCGCTGCCGGGTCAGAACTTCCAACCGAGACTCGTGCACCGAAATGTGCGGAGTTTGAAGTGCCGCCTGGGTATTGAATGGGGATGAATGTTTGATGGCTGACTCAGAGAGAGAGGAATAGTAAGTTGCGCATTAGCATTAGCTTGGGCGGTTCAATGGCATCAACCAATATGCAGGAGCAATTGGCATATGTGCAGGAGGCTGAAAAGCTAGGCGTTCACAGTGTGTGGACCGTAGAAGGCTGGGGTTATGATGCAGTTACGCCGTTGGCTTTTCTTGCTGGCCACACCAACCGCATCAAACTTGGTACAAGCATTATGCAGATCTGCGCGCGTACGCCAGCCAACATCGCAATGACTGCTTTGTCTTTAGCGAATCTCTCCGAAAATCGATTCCTGCTGGGTTTAGGAAACAGCGGTCCTCAAATCGTAGAGGGGTTGCACGGAGTGAGTTTCGAAAAGCCCCTAACTAGAATGCGTGAGACAGTTGAAATTATTCGCATGGCCTTTGCCGGTGAAAAAATCGATTTCTCTGGGATCCAACATCAGCTTCCTCTGCCTGGTGGTCAAGGACGTACGATTAGACTATCTGAAGGCCCGAATCTCGCGATCCCGATCTATCTCGCAACCTTAGGTGCCAAAAGTCTGCGGTTCACAGGCGAGGCGGCTGACGGATGGATCGGCACTTCGTTTACACCAGAATATGGCGATAATTTACTCGACGACATACGTCTGGGAGCAAGTGAAGCTCGACGGGAATTAAAGAACTTTGACATACATGTGGGCGCAGTTGCAGTTTCGTTCAGCGAGGACGTGGATGCTCTTGTGGAATCTGAACGAATGGGGCGAGCATTTACGATTGGTGCAATGGGCAGTAAAGACACGAATTTTTACTACGACGCATATCGACGAGGCGGTTGGCAAGATGTAGCTGACAGAGTGCAGCACCTATGGTTGTCTGGCGATAGATCGGGCGCAGCAGCAGCCGTGCCTACTGAAATGATCCTGCGCACCAACCTTTTCGGAGCTAAGGAATCTATCCGTGAACGCCTTCGTGAATATGAGGCGGCTGGTGTGACTACGCTTAAGGTGCAGCCTAAGGCTAAAAATCTAGACGATCGCTTGGATATCCTAGGTCGATTAATGGATCTGCTCTGACTTGCAAACCAAAACTGGAAAACGAGGTCGACGCCAGTTAGCAGATCGATGCATTTTTGGGAGACGAAGGAGGCCGTGTTGATCATTTCAATCGTCTTTTTATTGCTATACGTGTCTTTCGTTCTTGTAAAAGACCCTCAAGGAATCGCTCGGATATGACGTTACTAAACGACGACCAAGTGCAAAGCTTCATCAATTCCGGCTTCATTGAAATTTCACTGCCCGAGCTAGATTCAGTCCACTCTGAAGTAAATTCTCGACTACGCGAAATTTGCGCAGCCGAATCACATCACGGAAATAACGTCCTACCCAGGATCCCGCTTCTACAGCAAGTTCTCCGACAACCAAAAATCCACGGGGCTTTGGTCTCGTTACTAGGGTCTGATTATCTTGTTCATCCACATCGGGCGATCCATAGGTCTACTCCCCTAAAGGAAGCTTTGGATGGGTTCTCACTGAGCTCAGATCGACATTTGATGGGTGCTGGGTCTACTGCAACCTCAATGTGGCACCAAGACGCGCAAAGTCCTCTCGCAAGGGCTAGACATCATGTCCCCAAATTTCTGGTTGGTTTTTATTTCCCGCATGACGTGATCGCTGAAATGGGCCCTACAAGGTTTTTGAGAGCTAGTCACTGCGATAACGGGCCTGATCTGAGCAGATCTATCTATCAACCTGAACATGTTCGTGCCGGTACTTTTTTTCTAGCGCACTTTGACATTGCTCACGCGGGATTTCCAAACGTCTCAAACGATGATCGTTTCATGCTCAAGTTCGTTTTTGCAAGAACGAGTCAACCAGCGAAACCAACATGGAGCAACGAAAGGGATTACTGGAGTGTTGATAGTGAAGATTTAGTAGATGCTGGCTTATACGAACCTGCGGCTTCGTTCATTTGGAATCGAATGCGTGGGAAGACAAACAACGAACAATACGCGGAAAGTTCTAAATCCAGGTTATCGAATAGGGAAGTTCCTCAAGAGCAGCGCTTACGATTGATTTATGGTGGGGTGGATGGTCTGTCCCTTAATGATTGCGTCGCAGCTTTCAATAGCGTTCAAGGAGAAAAGAAGCACGAGAGGCTGCACAAGAACTTACGGGATTCCACGCACGGTCATCCTGTTCGTTGGAATGAGAGGGCCGTTGTTATGGAGACCGCTGCTTATCGACTTGCTTTTCTTGGGCAGGAAAGTGCAGACGCTATCTGTTCGTTCATTAAATCTAACGACCCTTGGTTGCAGATAAACGCCGCGTTTGCCGCGGGCGAAATTGGCGTGAACGATGATGAGTTCGCCTCCAATCTTTTTGATCTACTGCAATCTCCTTACCATCAAGTTGTGCGACAAGCGATCGATGCCATAACTTTCATGAAAGTAAATAACCGTCAAAGAATTTTGCGCCAGTTGAAGGATTTGGTCTTACACAAACGACCAGGTTGGCAAACCCCATTAGTTCAAAGAGGTTGGAGCGCTTCCGATCAAATCGATATGAATATAGCAATGTTTTTGCTGGGGAATTGCATGCAACTTGAAGCACGCGATTTAATCGATATATCAAGCATTATGCTTCAGAAATCTAACGATTATGCCTTGTCAATTGTCGCAGAGGCTCTTGTTAGATCAGGCGACCCTATCGCGCAAAAGCATGCAATTGAGTACTTAAAAAACCGCGCATGGAATACGTCACTTCTTGGCGCAGAGAGAGCTTACTAAACGGCCGATGAGGCGCGAGTCAGCTCATGAGAAAGCTCAATGAGGCAATGATTTCTCGATTGCTCGAGAAATAACAATTAGCCTGGGGTGAGAAAGGCACATGGGGTCAGTCGAGCGGTAAAAATCAAAGAAGCACAGGGGTTGCTCATGGATCTTCAGATAAGAGGTAAGAGAGCCATAATGGCCGGTGGTAGTGCCGGCATGGGTCGAGCGACGGCAGAGAGATTAGCAGAAGCAGGGGCTGATCTGGTGATCACTGCAAGACGCAGAGAGAGGTTAGAAAGAGCAGCGGAGGAGATATCGACCAAATATAAGGTCAGAGTCTCGCCAATCGTTGCCGATTCGTCTAAGGCCGAGGATCGAGCGAAACTTTTGCAGTCGTGCCCGAATCCCGACATTTTGGTTATTACGATTAAGCCTCCAGCGCCTAATGGCAACTTTCTCAAAGTAACGCCGGAGATGTGGCGTGAATCGATCGATTCGGCTTTGATTGGACCAATCGAGCTGATGCGCCAGTACATTCCGCATATGAAGGAAAAAGGTTGGGGGCGCATCGTTAACATAGCCACATTCTCTGCAAAAAATCCGATGATATGGCGATTAATGTCAGGCCCCGCTCGATCTGCGCTAATCAATTACACCGCCAGCGTTTCTCGAGAAATTGCTAAGCATGGCGTTATCGTCAACAACCTTTTACCCGGCATGTTTGCGACCGAAGGAGCCAACGAAATTATGGCGGATTATGCAGACGCCTTTGGCCTTGAGCATAATACAGAAGCGGTTGGAGCTCATTTTCGAGCAAATAACCATATTCCAGCGGGGTTTGTTGGTAATGCCGACGATTTAGCACCGATGGCAGCATTTCTGTGCAGTCCACTAGCGCGATTTATCGTGGGCCAGAATATCGTGATCGACGGAGGACAACATGCATCTCTCTTTTAGCTTTCA
>JAYYHB010000036.1:0-3428 GCA_036157095.1 Pseudomonadota bacterium | reverse complement strand
CTAGTACATCGCCTGCGACCTCGTGTTGCTTCGCTGTGTAGCTCATTTATACCTCAATTTCTGGCGGCTATTCTGATTGTTATTAGGCCGGGCTCTTCGGTAAAGGACCGGTGGCGTTTTTCGTCTAAGCCGTAAGCGTGCATTCTTATTGAAAATAATTTGGGCAAGTCCAAAGCTACAAACCCCCAATAATTTTTAATCCTATACTTCTGCGCCTTTGCACGATAGCGAACATCATAGTAGTTAATAACGACAACCGTGAAACAGCTCTATTTCCAGAGATTGGCGACCAATTCTGTTCGTTTCCCTATTTGGCGGGAGCCTTTCATCTTGTTGGAAAGTTGATATAGCTCTCTTGCTTATTCAGCCGACGACTTTGGAGCGAGATTGAAGCACGCAGCTAGTCTTAGATACGCTGCGAGACTCGCCATCTAACAGTTACGCCTTTTCTCTCGCGTACCCAAGTTGTTTCGTGCGCGCTTCATGGTCATCTCTTTCAATTTTGAAGAACGCGACCAATGCTGTTGATATAAGCGGTAGGAAAAAGCTAAAACCAACGTGGATCCAAGAAAAGGAGGTAATCGCAGAGGTTGTGGCGGTTTCATATGTGAGATTTGGATCATCAAATCCGGAAAATGACACTATGATACCCGCCAGCAAGGTGCCCCCTGCGCCAATTAACTTATGCATCATGCTGCTGGCGGTCCCTAATAGAGCCTCCTCTCTGCGTCCTGTGGTAGCTTGCACCTCTTCCACAATTTCCATTCCCATCGAAGCAACATAGATAAAGCCTAGAGCCGCAAGTGAATTGGCAGTGCAACTGTGAATTAGCAGTGTCCACCAAAGGTAATCAGTGCCGTTCGAAAAAAACGTGCTGAAGTCCGTTAGAGGGTCTACGAGTCGAAGAAAGTAAGGGAGTGGTCCAATAAGGGTTGCCAGCAAAAAAACGGCGACAGCAACATTTTTTTTATTCCTACCCTTCGAAAAATAGGGCGCTAGAAGCGACACAATGATCACAGCCACCGCTTGGCACACGGCGAAAATTGCGATTTCTTCTGGTCGCCACTGCCACAAGTACTCGTTGTAGTAGGTTGTAGTGCCTGTATCTGCACCGACTTGAATTGCATAAACACATCCGGCCGCAAACAGGATAAGCCAATTCCTGTTAGATAGGGTTTCACGTAATTCCCCGAAAACGAGTGTTAGCCTCAACGATTTGGTCGGAGGTTGATAAAGCGAAGGGATGGTTCGGTGCGTACCCAGACTCGCTACTAAGGTTCCGAGGAAAAGCCAGCACCCGCCCCAAAATCCCAAGAGCTTATAGCCTTCAGCGTCAGAAAAAGACCCTTCGAGCAGATAAGCCGACATCACATAGTGGGACAGCACGGCTCCGCCAAACCAGCCGAATGCGGAGCTTAGACCAGCCAACGTATTGCGTTGGTCATAATCTTTTGAAAGTTCAGGACCCAGCGCACCCCTTGGCACTTCATAGAAAGTCATCGAAATTCTCATGACGACCATCAGGATCAAGAGTCTGAAGAAAGTGTTCTCGTCAGTAGTTCCGGGCGGTTCCTGCAAAATCAGAAAATAGGATGCGGTAAAGGGGACGACAGCCGCGTACATAAAAGGGTGACGACGTCCCCACCTGGTTCGCACTCTGTCAGACCAAACCCCGACGATCGGGTCAGATATTGCATCGATCACAAGCGCTATCGCGAGCGCGATTGAAACCAAGTACGCATCCAGGCCTAATACCTGGTTGTAATAAAAAAGAATCCAAACACCAAGCAGGTTGTTTTTGATCCCTACGCTGATGCCACCGAAGGCCCAAGACAGACTAGTAGAGCGATTAGCTCTGTCGGTATACAAATTTTGTGCGGCCTCTTTCATTCAGCACGGTCCCCCCAAATGCGAAGCAAATGTGTATGCCTTTCCGTTAAGCGCCCACTTGCTCACTGGCTCTCTGATTATGCCATTTGTTTTGATTTCAGCAGCAACTCAATATTGCTGCGTCTCATAGCAGCGTGGATAGAGAGTGAGACGCGCCGTGGGCGTGCTGGCAGGCATATCTGGCAAAAATCGGATCTCTTACGTTTTTCAGTCTTCACGCTCTTGGCTTTTTTAAAGGATCTTCAACAGTCACCAGGCAATTAGTCTTTCAGCGTTGAGGCCAGTAAGTTGTTGCCATCGGAGTAAGTCGATTCGGTACTGAGGTGAAGTTTGCTGAACCACGCGTTTGTTCTTCTTTCATGCCTGAAAGAAGCACGGTATTGAGCGGGCGGAATCACGATATTCAGTAGCGTATTTAACCGAGACGTCAAAAACGGCTTACGTTAAAAGCGAAACAAAAATAACAAACTGCCTTGCTACTCTATCGGATTTTGCTAAGGGTTTATTGAAAGTGGCGTGATGCTCTCAACGGTTGCAATTTATAGCTGCAGATCGTGACCAGGCTGGTTTGCTCATTCCAGAATCGTCAGATGAGACAAAACTGAAGACTATCGATTATCGAGTAATCGCGTTTTTTCCTGGAAAACAAATGGCTGAATAAGCTGCCCTAGGTAAGTCCCCGGCATATGCGTGTCAATGCCATAGGGGCCAGGTTTTTTATCCTTTGGTAAGTAATAAGTTCGAAAAAGCCAGTCGTACACTGGGAGTGCCCCCGCGTAATTCTTATCGCGAGCTTCTGGGTTGATCGAATGATGCCAGTGATGGAACTCACTCGTTACCCATATGCCGTCAAGTAATTTCAGCCGCCATCCCAAATTTGCATGTATCGTCATATCCCATAAATTTTGCAGAACGCCAACGATTAGTAAATCGACCAGACTGAAGCCACTTAATATCATCGGAATGCCGACAAAAAAGGACATATACGCCTGATCTACTGGATGTCGCCGCTCACCTGCAAGCCAGTCGAGATTTTTGCTTGAGTGATGCACGGAGTGGAACCTCCAGAGAAGAGGAATTTCGTGGCTGAATCGATGACCCCAATAGATCAGAAATTCACTAAGAAGAAGCGCCCCTGCTATTTGCAACCAAACTGGCTGGGACTGGATGAAGGACGTGAGTGTCGCCCATTGAAACTCCTGAAGCAGGGGGTACAAAAAAATTAATGGCACGACTCCCAAAAAACCTGAAACAAAGTGGTGGAATAGATCAGTCAGAAGTTCGGGACGGAAGGTGCCGATAGGATGGCGCGGAATCAGCTTTTCTAGGGGGACAACAAATAACAGAGATAACCCTATGAAGAAAAAGGACTCTAAACCTGATTCATAGAATGAAAAAAAAATGACGAAGCTTATAGTGGCAAAACCCACCAGCAGGCGAATCCACGGTTGATACCACCACGACGAGTGCCAGTCCTCTTCGACTTGCCCTTGAATCTCAGACATTTAAAAGTTCAGACATGTTGAGCACCATTGCTG
>JAYYHB010000035.1:0-2851 GCA_036157095.1 Pseudomonadota bacterium | reverse complement strand
CGAGGCCTTCGTTTTGCACCAAACGGAACATTTCGCTCCAGCCCACAAGCTGATCCACCGCGTCGACCCAAGCGCGCTTCCACATCAGACCTTTGTGCTTGGGTCGCTCAAAGGTCACCTCGGGATTGCCCTGCCAGCCCACATGATTTAGTTGCAGAGAAACATCCTTATTGAGGCGCAGGCCGACCTCAAAGATTGGGCCGGGTACCGTGGGCACATGCAGTGAAGGGTTTAGCGCATCGTCGGGACTATCGACGTCGACATAGCAAGTTTCATCACCATCACCGTAATAGGCGATGTATAGATTCGCATCAGGCGAAGAAACACCTGCGTACACCTGCTGGCCCGGAAAAATTCGTGGCGAAGCCATAAGTTTGTAATGCGCCTTTTCAAAATACTCAGCAACTTCCACAGACGGCGCAAAGACCGGTGTGCCGATACGCGCGCCGGCCTTGCCGGAAATGTGCAAAGCGTTGCCGTTGGGATTGCTCAACTTCGCTGTACCGGACTGCACTTGGAAGCCCTGCACCGAGCCTTTGAAGCTGAAATGGAACTGGGCACCTTGCTTGGGTGCAAAGCGCGCCACTCCGCCAAGGGTATGACCCATGTTGATGATCTGTGTGGCTTCGCGCACGCAATCGCTGATGCATCGGTCACCGTCCGATGTCGGGCAGTACAGTCGATCCGCGACCGGCCCGCGCCAGTCAATGCCCTTGTTGATGCTGGCATCGATGCCGTCGACGCCAACCAGTATGCCCATGAGGCAACCCACGTTGCCGGAGTTGCAGTCGGTGTCCCATCCGCAGGTGTTGACGATTTTTAGCGTTTCAGAAAAGTCTCCGTTGCCGTGCAGAAGCGAGTGAATGATCAGACCGTGATTTGGCACCATGTGGCAGTTGCCGCCATATTTGTCGTAACCGTAGTTGGCCGCCAATAACTCTCTGGTTGCGCGCCAGTCCTTATCGTTGGCATGCCACGACCGCAGATCCGCTATCATTCTGGCGATTACCGAATCCTTAGGAATATAGCTAAGACCAATTTCTATAAGCTTTTGGATATCGCTTTCTACGAATGCCATCGCTTCCATGGCGGCTAAAACTTTCGCACCGTAGACCGCCTCTCCGTCGTGGCTGACTCGGGCGGCGGCTTCGGCGAATTTTACAGCCTGATCGGGATCGCCAGGTGCGACCATAGCCCAGCCGTCGATGAAAATTTGCGCGCCAATTTGCTCCGCCACGACTTGTCCGTTCATTGCCATTGAGCCGCTCATCGGTGCTTCAACACCATTAGCCAAACGGAGATAAGCCGTATGTTCGGTTGACTGGCCGAGGCCACCCCACCAAAGCACGCTTCTGTTCTTGATCAGATAATTGAGCCAGCTGTCACCAATGTCTTTCGAGCTGATGTCTGGATTAGTGCCGTGATCTTCCAGCGCGCGGATAAATGTAAAGGTTCCAGCGATATCGTCATCGGTGACGATTAGGGGCACATCAAGCTTGTCGTGTACATAGTACTCGATATCGCCAAGGCGCTTTTGAATCATCTCGTAGGACCAACCCTCAAACGGCCGCCCTAGATAGACACCAATCACCTTGCCAAGTACGCCTGCATAAACTCTCTCAGCGTAGTCTGACGTAATCTTTACCATCTCCGATCTCCCTGACACTCGACTATGCAGCGTATGGATTTTGGCGTCGCTAACGCAACGATCGATCTGAAGCATTCCCCCATTTTGCTAACCAGGCCACGCGCCCAGTCTAACAAGCGTGACAACGCCCGATTACTTTAAACAAGCGTACAGCCGACCGTATGACTTTACTCTCGTGTTGTTTATGGGTGAAGAAAGAAAACACGGTGTTGACCCACTAGGACCGCTATTTATAGGCTAGATCTAGAGGCATCGGGGGGCCTGCATGAGCAATTCGAATAGGGCAAACGCCTTGCCGTTCCTTGGCAGAGGCCCCGTCAACGAAAATCCAAAAGACAGTGGTGTGGCAGAAAAGGGCTTCGTCGCCATCGCGATGATTTTTGCTCGCACCTGGCCATTCCTCAAACCCTACGTCGTTGGCTACTGGCGAGAGCTGTCTTTCTCAGATCGCGCTGGCGCGCATACCCGGGACACCGTCGCCAGCGATACACCGGGCGACTCTGCAAATGACCCAGAATCGGCACGGTGGAGCTTTAAACATATTCCGCCGCTGGCAACTCTGACCGCCGCCCTAGGGCCCATTACTGGCGCACTGCCCTATAACGAAAGCTGGCTATACGACTTTTTATTGCTGACTTCTTTTACCATGGCAGGGCTGACTTGGTGCTTGCTGTTCGCCAAACAGCGATTCTATGCTGGGCTATCGACAAGCCTGTTCATCATTGGCGCCATAGCATTTCTGTTTGCCGTCTTCGCCGTCGAAGGCACTCTGGACAATGTATATGTCGCCATCATGTGCGCCGTTAGCACCGGTATTTGGCTGCTGCAGTACCGCGTTGACGCGGGCAAACTGCGTCTCAGAGTGCGCCTAGGCAGCCACCTAATTTATTACTTTGTCGGCGTATGGGCGTCGACTCTACTTCTGATATTGATTGCACTGTTTTCCGTCGACGTGGTCAGCCAATCCATCTTGCAAGCCAAACCACTGACGCCGTTTATCGCCGACCTCATCGCCAGCCCTGAACTTGCTGGGGCACCGATCGATACAGATGTGGCAGCAGCGGCTCAAGGCAGCGCTGCGGTAGAGCTAGCGCCTCTCACTGCAGACCAACGGCACAGTCTGAAATGGGTTTACGCAGTATTTTTAGTACTGGGCTGGATCGCACAGCTACCACTGGGTTTCGCGCTGCCCTACTACTACAT
>JAYYHB010000034.1:0-4702 GCA_036157095.1 Pseudomonadota bacterium | reverse complement strand
ACCGTAGAAGGCATTACGGAGCCTTGGGAATGGACCTTCAGCTCGATGGACTCGGTTTTTATGGTCCTTACGCGTACGGTGAGCGGTGTCGGGGAGTCATTAGCGGGCTCCAACACTGGGGCGGTAGCCATTAGCGTGGCCGCTACCGAGAGGAAAAGTAGGACGATTGCTGTGGGTATCACGAAGGTTCTAATCATCACGCAATGGCCTCCTGGCCGCCTTGTGCGAGCATGAACGCTCGCGTCATGGTTTCTCTGTTCAATTCACTAAAGGCAACGAACGTGCCTCGTAGCGCGGGCATATCTCGATCAGTCAGCGCCATGTCCAGTTGTCTGGCGTAGATGGCGTAACGCTCGCGGTCTGGGGTTGCATAGTCGGCAACCGTGCTGATGTTCGGCGCGAACTGCTCGACCAGCGTGCGAGCGATGAGCTGCAGAGGTAGATTCTTGCTGGCAAGCATGATGTGCTTCATTAAGGCAAAACGAGCCTCGCCGTGCTCGGTATCGCTGGTGCTTAATCGCATCAGCGGCCGCAACAAAGCGCGTATATCTGCGATGGTGCTATCGTTGGCGTTTTCCAGTACCTGCATGGCTGCCAACGACACCATCGAGTTCATGACTAACAGGATCTGATCGACTAGGTCCGGATCAGGCAGGTCTGGTTGCGCCAGCAAATAGCCAATGACATCGAGGCTCGCGAGTTCGCGCTCGCGAACCCGTGCGCCGCCGGGATGAACCTCGACCAGCCCGAGTTGCACCAACTTTGCCATGGCTTCTCTGACGGCGCCGCGATTGGCATCAAAACGTGAGACTAGATCGCGCTCGGAGGGTAAGCGCTCGCCCTCGCGATACTGCCCGTTCAAAACATCGCCGATTAATGCGTTAGCGACCTGGTCGCTTTTCATACTCATAAGCAGTCGTTCCCGTTCACAATCGTCACCAGCCAGCGGCTAGTCGTGCAAATTTGGTCTGATCAAATTGGTCAGACCGAATGATTAGTGTAACGATCTGCGGGGTGAATTCAACCAATTGTTACGCCAGGTAACATACACATAAGTTGGAAACGTGTTGATTAGTAGCAGTTGTCGCCTGACTAGAGCAAGCCACAGTCTGTGATAGCGCCGCGAGACCAGCAGCGACTCGTGCCCAACGCTATTGCTCGACGAAGGCGCGCTCGAGGACGTAGTCGCCTGCCTCTCCTTGCCCGGGCGAGACGGTGAAACCCCGAGCATCCAAGGCAGCACTGACATCGCGCAGCATGTTTTGGCTGCCACAGAGCATGACGCGGTCTGATGCGGGATCGAGGTTCAAGGTGCCATTTTCCATTAGTGTGGTGATGCGACCCTGGGTTGCAAATGCCTCACGGGTGACCGTGGGTAAATAGCTGAGTTTCGGTGCGATCAATTCGCCCAGCACTTCATCGTTCGGCAAGGTGGTGTTGAAGTAGTCGAAGTAAGCGAGTTCGCTTTTCTCGCGCACGCAGTGCACCAGCAGAATCTCATCAAAACGCTCGTAGGCCTCCGGATCCTTGGTGATGCTGAGGAACGGCGCCAGACCTGTCCCGGTGGCTAATAGCACTAGGCGCCTGCCTGGGTTTAAGTCATCAATGATCAAGGTCCCTACGGGCTTTTTGCTGACCAATACGGTATCGCCCACCTGCAAATGCTGCAATCGTGAGGTCAGGGGGCCGTCTTGGACCTTGATAGAGAAGAATTCGAGGTATTCGTCGTAGTTTGCGCTTGCGATGGAATACGCTCGGAGTAAGGGCTTACCATCGATTTTCAAACCCAACATTACGAAGTGTCCATTTTCAAACCGGAAGCTATCGGAACGGGTGGTTTTGAAGGAGAACAATGTGTCGTTCCAGTGACGGATGTCAGTAACCTGTTCTTCGACGAGTGCCGCCATGGAATGTCCTGAGATGTTTGCTCTGAAAGTGGCTCGCGATTATAGGGATGCAACGGCTTAAAACGAGACCTGTAACCTTCGAAAGCGTTATAAGGGTATGCCAAGTGTTATTATGTAACCCAAATCTAACCGAGTGAGTGCCCTGCGCTTCCACCTGCGCTGCGTAAGCGGTAGCCTGCGCTGCAGTCGGCGATAAGCCTGTCCGCCTGCAACCACGTAATTTAATGGAGAAGTCGATGAAAGTCGTTGTCAAAAATGATGAGTACACCATTTATCAGCGCCGGGATGGTCGCTATGCAGTTGAGGGTGCCGACAAAAAGCCGGTAAATGGGGACGAAAAAGTTGCGATTCTGGTGGCAAATGAGTTGATCGCAGTGGCCCTGCCAGCGGCCCCAGAGGAAGAGGCCGCGTCAGAAGAAGCAGCAGACACGGAAACCAAAGCTGCGGAAGCGGGCGACCCAGAGCCAGCGGCAGATGAGGCTTCCGGGAAGCCGTCTGAAGAGCCCGCAGACGCATCTGACGATGACGCTAAAGCGGTTGACGAAGAATAGTCAATAGGCTGTGCCTGACGCCTCTTCCAGAATCGAAGTTGTAAGCGAGTTCAAACCCGCAGGCGATCAACCTCGCGCTATTGATAGCTTGGTCGACGGTATTGAAGCAGGGCTGGCTCATCAGACCCTGCTTGGGGTTACTGGTTCAGGCAAAACCTTTTCCATCGCCAACGTTATTGAGAGGTTGCAGCGCCCGGCACTCGTCATGGCTCCTAATAAAACCCTTGCCGCTCAGTTGTACGGAGAGTTCAAAGAATTTTTCCCCAAAAATAGCGTTGAGTACTTCGTCTCCTACTACGATTACTACCAACCCGAAGCCTATGTGCCAGCATCTGATACTTACATAGAGAAGGATTCGTCGGTAAATGCCCACATAGAACAGATGCGCCTGTCCGCCACTAAGGCGTTGCTGCAACGACGGGACGCCATCATTGTCGCCTCGGTGTCAGCGATTTATGGTCTTGGTGACCCACAGTCTTATTTACAGATGGTGCTGCATCTTGACCGCGGGGATCGCCTTGCTCAGCGCGATCTCTTGCGTCGGTTAACCGAGTTGCAGTACGAGCGCAACGATGTCGCCTTTCAGCGTGGCGCGTACCGGGTGCGCGGCGACGTGATCGACGTCTTTCCCGCGGAATCGGAAAAAGAGGCCGTGCGCATCGCTCTGTTCGACGACGAAATAGAGGATATCTCTATTTTTGATCCGCTGACCGGGGAAGTGCTCAATCGGCTGCCTCGGTACACGATATTTCCTAAGAGTCATTACGTGACGCCGCGTGAGCGGATAGTGCGCGTGCTCGATGAAATCAAAGAAGAGATGGTCGAGCGGGTGAAGGATCTGACCGCATCGAATAAGCTGGTGGAGGCCCAGCGCCTTGAGCAGCGCACGCGCTTCGATCTAGAGATGATTCAAGAGTTAGGCTACTGCTCGGGAATCGAAAATTACTCACGATATTTATCGGGACGCGGGCCGGGTGAGCCGCCACCGACGTTGTTCGATTATCTGCCGGACGATGCGCTTTTGATATTGGATGAGTCTCACGTCACCGTGCCGCAGATTGGTGCGATGTTTATGGGTGACCGCTCGCGCAAAGAAACCCTTGTGGGCTACGGCTTTCGGCTGCCGTCGGCACTGTATAACCGCCCTTTGCGATTCGAATAATGGGAGCGACTCGCACCGCAAATGATTTTCGTGAGCGCGACGCCGGGTAAGTACGAGACTCAGCAAAATGCTCCGATTGTCGAACAAGTGGTGCGCCCGACGGGCTTGGTTGACCCGCCCGTACAGGTAAAGCCAGCTACCACCCAGGTTGATGATCTGCTTGGCGAGATAAAACAGGTTATAGCGGGCAACGAACGAGTATTGGTTACCACATTGACCAAGCGTATGGCCGAGGATCTAACCGACTACCTAGGGGAGCACGATATACGCGTGCGTTACCTGCACTCCGATATTGATACCGTTGAGCGCATGGAGATCATTCGTGATCTGCGCCTTGGGGAGTTCGACGTGTTGGTGGGTATTAACCTGCTGCGGGAGGGACTCGACATGCCCGAGGTTAGCCTAGTTGCGGTATTGGATGCGGACAAAGAGGGCTTCTTGCGCTCCGAAGGCTCCTTGATACAAACCATGGGGCGTGCCGCTCGTAATGCCCAGGGTCGGGTGATTTTGTATGCCGACTCCATCACCCAATCTATGCGTAGCGCCATGGACGAAACAGAACGCCGCCGCACGAAGCAAATAGCCCATAACGAAGCACACGACATCGTGCCTAAGACTATCAACAAGCGCATCGCTGATGTTATGGAGGGTGCACGCTCAATGTCGCCCAAACGCGGCAAAGGAGCAGGGAAGAAAGGTAAGCCCGCTAAGCCGGTGGCCGTGCCGGATAATCCCAAGGCGCTTGGTAGGCTGCTGGAAAAGATGGAAAAGCAAATGCTTGATCATGCGCAAAATCTAGAGTTCGAAGAAGCAGCCTCGCTTCGGGACCATTTGATACTGTTGAAGCGCGACCATCTCGTCGGGTGACCGAAGGCAGAAATCGATAGACTGGGACTGAAATCCATCAGATCTTCAGTATAAACGGCAGGGAGAGAGACGGCGTCGCCTAATCCCTGACAGGGTAGCGAATCATTTGGTGAGGGCATTAGCTTGAAATAGGGACGACGTCACTTAATCTGACTAGCTTCCAGATGCTCAACCCTCCAATTAGCCGTCTTTCGACTCAATCCCTATTTCTCTAC
>JAYYHB010000033.1:0-4450 GCA_036157095.1 Pseudomonadota bacterium | reverse complement strand
AAAGCACTTGGTATGTAAGATGAGAACCTTAGCCGCACCCCCCTTAATTCCTTTAAGAAATCCTCGAATCTGCGATTTTTAACATAACAGGTGAAAATTTTGAGGCGGCCGTTGGAATGGCCTGTGCATACCATGAATCAAGGTTCGAATTTGACAAAGTCAGTAAACGCGAAAGAGGAAGCTAACTTGTGTCGCATAGTTACAATTCCAGCGCTTTGCGCTCTGTAGCGGTAGATGCTGCGCCAAGCCAATTACCAAGACTTCGCGAAATTACAGTTCCCACGATCATTGTTCATGGGTCTGAAGATCCACTCATTCCAACAGACCATGCCGAAGCGCGAAAAAATGCAATTTGTAAGTCGACGCTTTTAACGACGGAGGGGTGGTCCACGAAATACCTGTTGAACTTTTACGTGATATTTCAAGCGCACTATTCAATAACATGAAGCCGGCTTAGTGCTAAAACCAAGGTACCGCGAAAGCGAGCGTCCCAACCTCCATAACTGTCGATGGGAGACAAAATCGAGCGTTCGAGGTGCAGCGATTCCCTGCAACCAGTAAGGCTCCCCAAAAAGCGAATCGGTTTAGGAACACCCTTACTCCAGACCTTTTCTGCAACGCTAGGCTATGTATCGATCTTATAACAAGAGGTCCGAACCACATCGATTGGCTAAATTAAAGCTGTCATAGTACTCGGCCTGGGCGAATGGGACTTTTGTCTTTAATTTGACTCGAGGAACTTCTGAGATAACGATGGGTAAAGATCTTTGACCAACGGATAGATCGCGTGATCAGACTTGTATTTGCACTCAGACGCCAACCTCACCTAACGCTCGCGGAGTTTCAAGACTATTGGCTCTACCAACATGCCCCTTTGGTTGCTAGCTTTGCAACAGATCTCAACATACTTCGGTATATTCAAACACACACTATCGAATCTAGACTTAATGAAGCTGCGCAAAAAGCACGTGGAAAAATGGAACCTCATTACGACGGTGTTGCCGAGCTTTGGTGGTCCTCAGAGGCTGATCTAACGAACCAAATGGAATCCAGAGGGGTCAAAGCCGCCAAGGCTAGTGCCGCTCTTATTGAAGACGAATCCAAGTTCATAGATTTACCTAGATCTCCCCTCTGGCTCGCCTACGAATATCCACAAATAAATCCATCACCCGAAAATATTTCAGCAAAACCGAAAAGCAACATTCTGAGGGCATTTTTCCCAGTAAGACATCATTCAAAACTTTCAGAGGAGAAAGCCAGACACTATTGGCTAACGCACCATGGGCCTATCGTTAGATCTTATAGCGAAGTTACTAATACGCTGTGTTATCGGCAAGTACATCGTGCCAATTCCCCTCTGGACATCCAACTTCAAAAAGCCCGAGGCACAATTGTTGACTCGTATTTAGGTCATGCAGAAGCTTGGGTGGACATGGGGAAAGCGTCGAATACTGACGAGGCTCGTCGGGCAAATGATGCGTTTATAAATGACGAGCACAATTTCATAGATATGAAACGCTCGACGTTTCTCTTTGGGAAAGAGCACACCATCATAGACAGAAGATAACCAGGTGATCTGAACCAAAACAACGTGCAACAAACACTTGTTCCTGAACGCTTATTCTCGAGGTGCCGACCCCACAGGCGCCATGCCGCCATCATCGGCGATGACCTCGCCCGTTACATAGCGTGACGCGTCAGAGGCAAAAAAGAGGACCACATCTGCGATGTCGTCACCGAATCCCCATCGCTTTAGGGCAACGTTATTCTCCATTCGCTCGATCAAGCCCGGTACGTTGTTCCGGTCGCGCTCCCAAATTGCGGTGGCAATTAAACCGGGACAAATGGAATTTACCCGTATTCCCCAATTTCCCCAATCAGTAGCGAGCGCTCGTGTCATCGCATCGACTGCACCCTTCGTACCTGCATATGCGACGCGACCCAAAGGACCACGCAAGCTCGCTACAGACGAAATGTTGACGATCGATCCTTGGCCCCGACGCTTCATTGGTTCGGCAAGCCCAATACTCAGCATCAGTAAAGAACGGACATTGATCGAAAAAACCAGATCGAAATCCTCCTCCGAAAGCGCCTCAGGGCTTCTACGCATCGGTATCCCCGCGTTGTTGACAATAATGTCTACTCCTTCCCCTTGCGTTGCCTCCAGAACCTGCTCGGCGTGCCGCGACCCCGCTCCTCGTGGCGAGAGATCCGCTTCCAAAATCACCGGCTCATTTTTTAACTCGCTCGCGACGCGGATAAGATCATCAGTAGTCCTGCCGCTAAGGATGACGCGAGCGCCCGCGCTATCCAAAGCTCGCGCACTGGCCTCACCTATTCCGCGTGTTGCTCCAGTAACCAGAGCGGTCTTTCCGTCGAGCTCAAACATATCTTATCCGACCAATAATCCCATCATTCTGTGATCGTCTTCTTTTGATCACGTTCTGCCACAAGGTAATCAGCCCATAGTGCAAGCTGATAGAGTAATAGCGTGAAACCAGTGCCTCAAGCTTCCGAAAAAGCAAACACAACCCGCTAAATAAAATAGCGACGAATCAAAGAGGAGCTCCGCTTGCCGACGTCACAAATTCGTTAAAGGTGTTCCCTCAGCGCCGATTTTCAAACACTCAAGATTGTCTAGACCAGGAATTTTGCGCTAGGGTTTGAGCTGGTGTATGAATCCACGTCTGCTGGCACGTGATACCGATAAAGCCTGCGAGGAGCGAGAAAGACCGATGACCGAAACTTTCAATTACGCGGGGGAAGGCGAAGAAAAATGGGGGCCGCAAGCAGCCTTTGTAAGACAGGATATTGTCAATGTGCATCGTCAGACATGGAAGGCTATCGCTTGTGCAGGCAGTTTTTGGTCGGACGTTGATCGTCTCGAGATCGCAAAACAAGCAAGAGCAGCTCGTTCTCAACGCAGTGACTCACCTTTTAATCGATCCTACCCCGACTCTAGGCTCAATGGGGATACTCTTGAAACGGTCAGAAAAGTCGCCGCCGACGCAGGTAAGATCGATCGACTATGGGCTAACAAGCAAATCGCATCGATTGGCGACGGTCCCTACGCAGAGCTAGTATCTATCGTTGCTTCCGTTAGCGCGGTTGACGCATTCTCGGAAGCTTTAGGACGGCCCAGGGAGACGTTGCCCTCAGCAATGGGTGGCTCCTGTTCCGGGGTCAAATCGGACAATGCAGCGGATATAGGGGGTTATCTGCCAATGGTCGACCCGTGGGAGGGACCCAATGTCTCCAGGGCGCTAAGTCTAGTGCCTGCAGCAAACGAGCTTTTCATGCAAAACGTTAGCAGCATGTATGTTGGTAGAGGTGGCGACTTTAATGACATGGTCTGGGATGGACCTCTATCGCGTCCTCAAGCAGAACTCCTCGCAGCAAGGGTGTCATCAATTAATGAGTGTTTCTACTGAACTAGCGCTCATGTCATGCTGCTTCGTGAAAGCAGTAAAGCGGTTGAACAAAACGTAGAAGTTCATGCGACTATGGGCGGCCGTGGAGCTGAACTAGTCGAACATGGGGAAGCATTGATCGCCTTTGCCGAAGCAGTGACTCGGGGCGATGACAACATCGAAGATACAAGAAACACTTTGGTTAAATCTATCGGGGTCGAAGCATTTTCAGAGGCGTCCGCCATCGTTGCTATCTTTAACGGCCTGGTGCGCACAGCGGATGCTACAGGTATACCGCTTGATGAGCCGATGCGGATCGCAACAGAAAGCGTGCGCCAAACGCTCGGTATAGACCGTTTTCTAGGGGCGAAGAACACTCCATAACTTCTTGATAGCGGACAAATTCACCAAATAAGGCCACGGAAAAATTTTCACCCGCGGTAGCGCATTAAATGCTGCGCGCCACCACCAAGCTCAAACATTTAGAGACCACGAGCCTCAAAAAACTCGAGTTCTCCCTAGCTCTTCAAGCTTTAAATTTACAAGAAGTAAAATAGCTTCGCTGCTAGTCAGGAGGCGACTCGGCAATTATTCCGGCATCCAAAAAAGCTCTCGTATCACTCGGTGTATATCCCAACCAGTTTTGCAAAATTCTCTGGCTCTGAGCTCCCAAACAAGGACAAGGCGACCACTCTTTGCTGGATAGACCTTCCATATGTATTGGATTGCCTGGTACTAGCGTGGCAGATCGCTCGAGGGGCACGAAAAAGTCACGCTCTGATGCTTGTGCTTCTGAGAGCATGTCTGGGGCAGTTGCGACGGGGCCTGCTGGAATCCCAGCTCGTTGTAACCGTTCCGCGGCATCGTGCTTATCGAATTGAAGGGTCCATGCAGTTATCGCTAGATCGATTTGGCTGCGAAAACGCTGCCTGACGGCCAGATCCCAACCGGGATCGAAATCTAAATCAAGCAGGCATAGCAGGTTGCACCAGTCCTCCGCATTTTCACATGCTATTGCAACCCAGTCAGCGTCGTCTTCC
>JAYYHB010000032.1:0-3417 GCA_036157095.1 Pseudomonadota bacterium | reverse complement strand
CCAGGTGCCGCCTACATCGGAGCCTCGCTCAACAATGCGAATATTCTCGATGCCGCGCTCGTGCAGGCGGCCAGACGTGAGTAGCGCGGAAAAGCCCCCACCGATCAATAGGACCTCAACTTGAGCGTTGATGGGTTCGCGATCGGGGGCTTCCTTCCGCCAGGGATCCGTTGAATATTTTTCGAGCTCGCCGGTGAGCTCAGACGTGTACTGTGTGGTACCTGGGGGCCGATAGGTAAGGCGCTTGTCGCGCTCTTCCTTGAATTTGGTCTTAATGTCGTCGTAGTAAGACTGCGGTCTAGAAGTCCGTGGCATGAAGCCCCCTTCACTAGTTGTTATCGGTTGCGCAGGCGTTCCCGCATGCGCCGCATGCCGTTTAACCAGCGGTCATAGTCATTCGCTTTGTTTTGGAAATAGCGTGCAACTTCAGGGTGCGGCAGGACTATAAACTGCTCAGTGCGAATGGCCTGCATGCATAAAGTAGCAACCTCTTCCGGCTCAAGGATGCCATCGACCGCTGCCTGATTACTACTGCCATTGCTTGCCGATGATTTTTGGCTAACGCTTTTATCCCCGCGTTTATCATCGGCTTTGTCCCGGCGTTTGCTCAGGATGGCGGTACGGACGGCTTGCGGACACAAAACGGAAACCCCAATACCACGGTCCTTGTAATTAATGGCAAGCCACTCGGCGAGGGCGACAGACGCATGCTTTGATACCGCATAGGGGCCCGAATCCATCTGGGTCAATAAGCCCGCAGCTGACGAAGTATTGAGGAGATATCCGCCGCGACGTTCAATCATCAGTGGGATGACCGCTTGTGCCGCGTATAGATGCGACCAGGTGTGTACTTCCATCATCTGCTGCCAAGCCTCAGGTTCGAGCGCCAGGCCGCCTCCTTGGGCGTAGCCAGCGTTGGAGGCAAAAATATCGATACCCCCTTGCTCATCCTCGAGACTCATCACTAGCTCATTTATTGCATCACTCGATGCAACATCGAGCGCCACCGCGTGACTGTTTAGGCCAATGGCACTGGCGGTTTGCTGAGCAGCAGCGCTGTCTAGATCCGCACAAACAACGAAGCGAGCGCCTTCAGCTGCAAATTGCTGAGCCAGCGCCCGACCGATCCCCGAGCCCGCCCCGGTGACCACCGCTAACTTATCAACGATGTCCATGCCAATTAGTCCTGTTCGACGAGTCCCATTTGTATAGTATGGGACGGCATGGGATAACAAGCCTCTCTGCATCCAAAGTGAATAAAAAGAAGCGAATGTATGACATTGAATTCTCAAGAAACATGGTTGGTCACAGGGGCAGCGTCTGGTATCGGGGCCGCGGTGGTCAGAGCAGTTTGCCAGGCGGGCCATCAAGTCTTGGCGCTCGACGTTAACGATGCCGCTGGCCAGCTGCTAGCGTCTGAAACGGGAGCAATCCATCGACATTGTAATGTGGCTGATCCTGCTGACTGGGAAGCGTTGGGTCAATTCTTGACCTCGAGTGACAATCCCATCGGCATACCCGACCGCGTTCATCTCAATGCCGGCGTGCAAATTGCGGGAGCGCAGGCGCCGCTGAGTGAATTCAAGTTTGGTGCGATGACCCTAGAGCGGTATCGGCGGCTCATGGGCGTCAATGTGGACGGCGTCGTCTTCGGCTTGCAGGCATTGTTGCCGCTCCTGGGGAGTGGCACAGCCATTGTCGTCACAGCCTCCCTCGCGGGGATTACCCCTTACGGAGTAGACCCGTTGTATGCGATGAGTAAGCACGCGGTTGTCGGCCTGGTACGCAGCCTTGGCCCAGATTTGCGAAAACGCGGTATTACTATTCATGCAATCTGTCCTGGTGGAATCGATACTCCACTTGTACCAGAGGCGCAAAAGGGCTCGGACCTCCCGTTTATGACACCCGAGCATGTTGCTGATGAGGTGATGACGCTAATGAATGAGTCAGAAACAGGAAAAACCTGGGCGAAAGTGAGCCAAACGAAACCTTTGTTCATTGTTAGGGCACCCGGAGATAAAAGCTGATGAACACCTTGAAGTTAGCAATTGCCTGCAAGGATCGAGACAATGCAAGCGCCTACGCTGCCGAGATCGGCGCAGTCCTCTTCTCCAGTAACAGCACTAGCACCGACCATCTACCCTTTGCTGCAATGATCGTAGGCACAACAGACAATCTTGAGAAAGCTAAAGCGGTTGGTGACGCGGGGTTGTACTTGGTTTGCGAGCGCACGATCAAAAACCAACCACCCCATGCGCTCGCAAAGTCGGACTTACCTGGCATTGTCGGGCTCTTTCCCATGGTTGCGCATCCGGTTGCTAGGGCTTCGGCGTCCGATGCCCATTGGAGGGACAATCACGCACCGCTTGCGCTCGAGGTGCACACGCGAATGACCCATTACTATCAGTACGCCATTCTCCATACAATTAACGGCCCGACGCTGAATGGTATCGCTGCCTGTTGCTGCGCAACCGAAGAGGATTTACGTCATCATTTTTACGGCACGCCTGACGGCGAGCAACGAATACTCAACGACATCCGCAAGTTTGCGGACATCAAACGATCCCCGCGCAGGGTGATTGCGATTGCGGAATCGTTTGTGAGCTGACGTGTTTAAAGCTAACTAATCACCGTTCACAAGATGGTAGCCTGCCCCAAGGCTCGTGGTATCGGTTGCGATTGACTTGAGTAAGGAAATTCGTCGTCAAAACCACTCAAAGCACAAAATAACTTTGGATCTTCACAGTCCTGGGCTAAAGCGCGTTCAAATGAGTTCCGATATTCCTCCTGCGAATTAACCATCATATGACGATAGTAATTAGCAATGGAGATCCTCATGCCTGGTATCTTTCGCGGATACGCGCCATGCCAAGTAGCGCCGTGAAAGACGATAAGGGAACCCTTCGGAGCTTCGACTGGGACGGCTTGTTCAACAGCCCTCGGGAACTCTGGTCTACAAGCAAAACGATGGGACCCTGGCACGTAGGCGAAGGCCCCGCCATCTAGCGTGTAATCTGTAAGGCACCAATTCGTATTTGCAGTAAGCGCCGTTCGACCCCAGGGAAGAGGAAGCGCCGATTGATCGGCATGCAGACCAAGAGAGGGGCCGTAGCCGAAATCTCCTTGCCATTTGACGAACGAATTGTTGCTGGAGAAACGCATGACTTTGCTGCCTATCAAATGCCGCATCAGAGCAATAGCAGTAGCATTGATCGCTAAATCGCGAAACATTCTGTGTTCACTGCATAACTGTTGAATCAAGAATTGGGTGATCTTTGAAGGATCCTCGGCTAGGCCTGAGCGCGACTGGCTAGATTGAAAGGTCACTTCGGCATGAGGACCTTTGTCCAAACTGAACTTGCATCCTACAAGTTGCTCAGCCTTGGCCAGCAGAAAGTCAACCATGTCATCGAAAAC
>JAYYHB010000031.1:0-4335 GCA_036157095.1 Pseudomonadota bacterium | reverse complement strand
GGGCGTTTGTGGTCTGGACTTTCTCTTAGCCATGGCCTAGTTGATACCAGGCGGTAGGCCGCATCCGTTAAGTCTCTACACCTTCCAACACCAATTTTTAGCGTTGGCTTGGCTCGGGATTGCCATGCTCGTTAGCGAGTAGTTTCATCACGAGTGCAGGTTTCCCCGAATTTGAATGCATTTCATCGATCGTTTCCGAACCGATGACCCAATGTTTATTTAGGAGGCGATCGTTCTATCCATTGAACTACGGAGCCTAAGGCGTTTTGGAGTGCTGCAATGGTAACAAGATGTCTGATTGGCAAATAGCCTCGCAGGCATTTAATCCGACCAACGATCAAAACGCATAATCTCCTCCAGGGGCTTGCGCGTGACCGGCCCAAATTTACCCAGTGGGTAGCCCACGGGAATCAGTGCATAGGCAGCCATGGTTTGCGGCAGATGCAGCACTTCGGCAACGGCTTTGCGATCAGGTAGCGCCAAAGTCGTTGGTGCTGCACCAAGTTCCAGGGCTCTTGCGGCCAGCAGTAAATTCTGGATGCCCGGCCATATGGACCCATTACCCCGTGCAATCATATCTTTGGTGGCTGGAGCGCCAAATTCCATGCAGGCAATGATTAGCGCTGGAATTTCGTGCATATGTTCTTTTTGCCATACCACAGCGTCGACCATGCGCTGACGCTTACCGCTGCTCTGGTGCGATAGGCTACCTGGGTTTTTTATCAGCGGTGCCAAATAGGTCTCAACCCCTTGACGGTTCAAGTCGGCCAAACGTCGTCTCACCTCAGCGTCGGTAACGACAATCCAACGCGCACCCTGGGTGTTAGAACCTGAAGGTGCCTGATTAGCCGCGCCCACCAACTCGCACAGCAATTCTTCGGGAACCGCTCTGCTATCCAATCGCCTCATGGCGCGGCAGTTATACATAGTGTCGAAAACACCCATTTGGTTTTCTTTGCTGCTTCGAGACATAAAGATTCTTCCCTAGGCGCAATTGTTATGTGACCTAATATTGTAGACGCTGGTAGTCGTCCCAAAATGCAGGATAGGTCTTATTGACGACCGCCTTGTCATCGATGGTTAAGGTACCGTAGGCGCTCGCCAAAGTAGCAAAAGCCATTGCCATTCGATGATCGTGATAGGTATTGAGTGTATGGATCTCGGGTACATACTTGCCCAGCGGAGATACAATGATGCTGTCATAAGTAGTATTCAGCTCGATACCCATGGCCCTCATCTCCTTTGCAGGACACTCCAATCGATCGCACTCCTTATAATGTAGCGACTGCAGCCCGGTGATCTCAATCGGTTCTGCCAACAAGGGAGACATGGCGATTAACGTTAGCGCAACATCTGGCATTTCTTGCATATCAATTCGGCGAAGAGGGAGAAGCTTCTGGGGACCAGTGATGTGGGTTTGAGAGTGTCTTTCGATGCTTGAACCTAACGATTCCATTACGTTGCAAAAAAGATAGTCACCCTGCACTGTGGTCTCGTCTAGGTTCGTTAGGGTCACCCTGCCAGCGTGAAGGGTTGCAAGCGCCAAGAAATAGCTCGCCGCCGAGGCGTCTCCTTCGATCACAAATTCGCCCGGCAGGTAGTCTGCCGCTGGCAGACTTAAGACCGTGTCATCAACCCATTTACCGACAACTGACCGCTTACCCATCTCATTCAGCGTGATGTCGATGTATGGTCGAGAGACAAGGTCTCCTTCGATATGAATTCTTTGGGTAGGCAGTGCCTGGCGGCGCGCCAGTATCGGGGCTATCACAGTTAGTGCTGTGATGTACTGGCTCGATAAAGATCCATCGATATGCAATGGGCCGTTGCTGGTTAGTCCGCCATGAATCACAGCTGGCAAAGTACCTGCGTCACTGGTTACGTCGCAACCTTTGTCGCGAAGCACCTCAAACAAGGGTGCATTAGTTCTTACTCGTAGGGATTCGTGACCGTCGATGCGCGTGCTGCCATTGCGCAAAGCGGCCAGCGCAATCAGCAGACGCGTCGACGCGCCGCTCATGCGAGAGTTGAGCTCGACGTGGCCTGAGCCAAAGTCCATAGGGCCTGTAATACAGGTTCCTGATGTGTCTTCATCTATGGCTACACCGAGGGCTCGCAGGCAGTCGATCATGGCGTCGGTATCATCACATTTCGGGATGCCAGTGATATGGCTTGTGCCTTCCACCAGGGCGGCGATAGCGAGTTGGCGCAGCGCTATTGATTTACTGCCCGGTAGCGTGATCGTGGCCTCGAACCCAGGGGACAACTTGGGGATCAAAAAAGTGTTGTCGGGTATCATAGGTCATCTGCAAATTTGTGAGAGTCACCACTTTAACCTAGGGCTCGCAGGTTTGTAGACCTTGAAGTAGGCAAGAGCAGGGGAGCAGGGGAGCAGTGGAGCAGTGGAGCAGTGGAGCAGGGTATGAGCAATTTTTTTGCGGAACTAGAGGCTGGCTTTGAGGCAAGCTCTGACCAGCTAGCGCTGATCCTTTCAGGTCAAGAAGACTGGACCTACGCGGCGTTACTGCAGCAGATCAATAGAGCCGCCGGGCACCTGATGGCTTTCGGTGTGAACCCCGGTGATCGAGTGCTTGTGCAGGTGCCTAAGTCCCCAGAGAACTTAGCCCTCTACCTTGCATGTTTGAAACTTGGGCTGGTGTACGTGCCTTTAAATACTGGGTATACCGCTGCAGAGCTCGATTACTTTGTCAGCGATGCCGAACCTGTTCTGTACGTGGGTGAGCGACACCGCAGCGACGTAGCAAGCGCGACGCTGCAGCCGAGGGATGCCCAGCGCTTACTGGTTTTTAGCGATGGTGAAGGTTCGGAAATTGACTTCGTTTTGCCGCCGACGGTGACTCGAAGCACAGATGATTTGGCGGCCATTCTCTATACCTCTGGTACTACGGGTCGCTCTAAGGGCGCCATGCTCAGCCACGGCAATCTCGCATCCAATGCCCATGCCTTAAGCAACGAGTGGGGTTGGCAGTCATCTGATGTTTTGCTCAATGCCTTACCGATCTTTCACGTGCACGGCTTATTCATCGCCAGCCACTGCGCTCTGCTAAATGCCACGCCTATGGTCTTTCTCGAAAGGTTCGACGCCGATGAAGTGATGGCGCGATTACCTGACGCTACGGTGATGATGGGTGTGCCGACGTTTTATACCCGTCTACTAGATCAGTCCGAGCTGACACCGGCGAGTGTTGCCCACATGCGCGTGTTTATTTGTGGTTCGGCGCCGTTGACCGAGCAGACCTTCAGTGAATGGGAGCGGCGGACGGGTCATCGTATTTTGGAACGATATGGCATGAGCGAAACCATCATTAACACGAGTAATCCATTGCAAGGTGAGCGCGTTGCCGGCACCGTTGGATTCGCGCTACCCGGCCAAAAGGTGCGAGTTGCCAGCGAGGATGGTGTCGTCCTGCCGACGGGTGAGGTTGGCATGATCGAAGTGGCGGGTCCGAACGTGTTTCAGGGTTACTGGCGCATGCCTGAAAAAACTGCTGAAGAAATTCGCCCTGACGGTTTTTTTATCACCGGAGACCTGGGCATGCAGGCTGCGGATGGGCGATTAAGCATCGTTGGGCGATCAAAAGATCTGGTGATATCTGGCGGCTATAACGTGTATCCCAAGGAAGTTGAAGTGGCGCTAGACGAGATGCCTAAGGTGGCAGAATCTGCGGTGATCGGCGTGCCTCATTCGGACTTCGGCGAAGCGGTAGTCGCGGTGGTCGTGCCTGTGGGTGCCAAGGTGACGCAAGCAGACGTAGACGCAGCCCTTGGCGGTCAGCTCGCGCGATTTAAGCAGCCAAAGCGAGTGTTGAATGTTGCTGAGCTGCCGCGCAATACCATGGGTAAGGTGCAGAAAAATTTACTTCGCGATCAGTATGATGATTTATTTGCTTCCTAGTGCGCGTCACTGATGTCCAACGATTCGCGTAGCTCGCGCTTAAGAAATTTACCTGAGGCATTACGAGGCAGCGCTTCTTCAACAAACCAAAAATAGCGCGGCACTTTGAACTTTGCGAGGTGAGTGGCGCAGTGTTCGCGCAGCGCGTCGGCAGTGGTAGCAGCACCGGGCTTCAAGAAGACCGCGATTCCGACTTCTTCGCCCAGTCGGTGATCGGGCACGCCGAAAACTGTGCATTCAGCCACATCCTCATGATCAAAGATTGCGCTCTCCACTTCCGCGCAGTAGATGTTTTCACCGCCCCGGAGCACCATGTCCTTAATTCGATCCACAATGTATAGGAAATCGTCTTCGTCCTTTCGCGCCATATCGCCTGTGCGCAGCCAACCATCGATGATAGTTTCTGCGGTAGCCTCTTC
>JAYYHB010000030.1:0-2693 GCA_036157095.1 Pseudomonadota bacterium | reverse complement strand
CGGTGGCCCTTCAAATTGAACATGCCCCGAGTTTCCGCCTGGGCCAAAAAGTCCGCATCTAGGGCGGCGTCAGCCAGCGTGAAGGGTACGTTCATGACGCTTCGATCTGCTGGAGCGACCGGTGCGCTATAAAAATTGCTGGCGTCGATAGCGTTGTAAAGCAAATCCGCTTTGGCCTGATTCTGAGCAGCCATACCCGCAAGACCGCCATTGGCCTTAACCCATTTAAACACCAAGCCAGCCAGGTACCAGGCGTAAGTTGGGGGCGTATTCGACATAGAGTCTGCGTCTGCCTGAACCGCATAATCCAAAAACGTTGGCGTAATGCTGCGAGCACTCCCGCACAGGTCTTTACGGACGATGATGACGGTTAAACCTGCAGGCCCGATATTTTTTTGCGCACCGGCATAGATCAAGCCGAAGTCGTCAATGTTCACAGGCCGTGACAAGATGTCCGAGGACATATCCGCCACAAGGGTTTTGTGCTGGGGAAACTCTTTGAACTGCACACCGCCAATGGTCTCGTTGGAGCAAACATGCAGCAGTTTTGCATCATCGCTGAGCTGCCAACTGGACAGGCTGGGTATGTGATCGTAATTCGTATCACCGCTCGATGCCGCTACGTTGACCTTGCAGTACTTCCCGGCCTCCTTGATGGCTTTTTTCGACCAAGATCCCGTGTCAACAAAGTCGATGGTGTCATCGGAGCCCGTCAAATTCATGGGAACGCTGGCGAATTGACCCGTGGCACCGCCCTGTAAAAACAGCACATGGTAATCATCGGCAATAGCGAACAGGTCGCGCAGATCTTGTTCCGCTGTGGCGGCAATATCGACAAAGATTTTACTGCGGTGACTCATCTCCATCACCGACATGCCGCTACCCTGAAAATCGAGCATTTCTTCCGCGGCCTGCGCCAACACTTCAGAGGGTAATGCTGCGGGACCAGCAGAAAAATTATGGGTTCTCGCCATGTTTAGTAATGCTCCAGTCACTGGCTTAAATATTGTCCTTACGCGTCTATCGTCTCTGCCGCGATATCGTCTTCCTGCTCTTTAATGCGGCTGACGCTGTTGAGCTTCTCTGCCTCGCGCAACTTTATTAACCGAACTCCCTGCGTGTTGCGTCCCAGTAAGGAAACCCCGTCACCCTTAGTGCGCACCAAGGTTCCCATATTGGATATCAGCATGAGTTCGTCACCGTCGAAGATTTGCACGGCACCCACGAGCGCTCCATTACGATCACTGGTCTGCATCGCGATAACACCCTGGGCGCCGCGACCGCGCAGGGGAAAATCATCAAGTGCCGTGCGCTTACCGAAGCCATTTTCGCTGGCAGTAAGCAAGTAACCGTTTTGCGCGGGAATGATTAGGGAAATAAGCGAATGGCCTGAACCAAGCTTGATGCCCCGCACACCCTTCGCACTACGCCCCATGACACGCACATCAGATTCTTTAAAACGGGTGGCCTTGCCGGAGCTGGCACAAAGTAAGATATCGCAGCTGCCGTTGGTAATCGCAGCCCCCACCAGGGTGTTGTCGTCTTCGAGATCCAGGGCAATTAAACCGCTGTTGCGTGGACGGGAGAATTGCTCCAGGGGCGTCTTTTTGACGGTGCCATTGGCCGTGGCCATAAACACGAAGTGATCCGAGGTATATTCCTTGATCGCTAAAATCGCAGTGATTCTCTCATCGGGGTCTAATGGCAGCAGGTTAACCATTGGTCGACCCTTGGAGCCCCGACTGCCTTGGGGTATCGCAAAGACGCGGAGCCAGTAAACCTTGCCCACATTGGAAAAACACAGGAGCGTGTCGTGGGAATGCGCGACCAACAGGTGTTCGACGAAATCCTCGTCCTTTACCGAGGTTGCTGCCTTGCCGCGGCCACCACGGCGCTGGGCCTGATAGGTGTCCAGCGGTTGAGTCTTGGCGTAGCCCTGATGGGAAATCGTCACCACCAAGTCTTCTTCATTGATGAGGTCCGCGTCGGTCAGATCGAGCTGGCTACCAACAATATCGGTGCGTCGCTCGTCGCCGTAGGTACTTCGTATCTCTTCAAGCTCCCCACGCACGACGGAAATCAGGCGTTTGTGTGAACCTAAAATATCTAGCAGGTCGGCAATCTCATCCAGCACGCCCTGATAGTCCTCCATCAGCTTGTCCTGCTCCATGGCGGTCAAGCGATGCAGACGAATCTCCAGAATGGCCTGGGCCTGCTCCTCGGTGAGCTGGTAAAGGCCCTCCACAAAGCCAAAGTCTTCAGACAGACCCTCTGGGCGGCAGGCATCACTGCCCACCCGCTCCAACAGTTCAAACAACGCACTCGCTTCCCAGCGACGCTCTATCAGCGCTACCCGCGCCTCTGCCGCAGACGGCGAGTTTTTGATCAGCTCAATAACCGCATCGATGTTCGCTAGGGCGACGGCCTGACCTTCCAATATGTGCCCGCGTTGACGTGCCCGACGCAACAAATACAGAGTACGGCGGGTAACCACCTCCTGACGGTGCTGCAAAAATGCCCGCACCATTTCTTTCAGATTAAGCAGCTTGGGCTGGCCTTGCACGAGGGCGACGCAATTTATACCAAAAACGCTTTGCAGCTGCGTTTGGGTGTACAGGTTGTTGAGTATCACTTCACCGGAATCACCACGCCGGACCTCGATTACCACCCGCAGACCGTCCTTATCGGATTCG
>JAYYHB010000029.1:0-2503 GCA_036157095.1 Pseudomonadota bacterium | reverse complement strand
AGGCATGGCCGGACGTTGGCATATGTTTGCTTGCCCCAGCGCAGATAAAATAGCACCGGTGTGCTGTAACCGCTGGTAGAACCGAAGAACGTCGCGTCAGCTGCGTCAATTTGCGCCTTTGCTGCGTCGGGAAACAGCGTACCGAAGGCTTCCTTGGCGGCCTGACCAACAAGGGGTTCGATGAAGTCGATGCCCAAATTCATTGAGCGCAACAGGTCGACGGTAGGTTGCATCACTTCTGGCGAAGCATCATCTCCATAAAATACTGCGACTTGTTTGTTGCTCATAGACTCCCCTCAGACCTTCCGAAACGCCTATATGCTAACTCAAGGTGTTGTTGTCTCGACGGTTTTGTTTGTTAGCGCTTAATCCTAGAATGTGGTGACGTTAGGTGAAAGGAGGAGACGCAGTGGGAAATTATCAGCACATAAAAGTTGATAGTTCGCTGGGCCCGGTAGGGGCTGAAATATCGGGTGTGGATTTATCCAAGCCGCTGGCCCCTGAGGTTGTTGCCGAAATTCATCAGGCTTGGCTTGATCATCATGTGGTGTTTTTTCATGATCAAGATCTATCGGCAAGTGCTCAGGCTCAGTTTGCTGCCTACTTTGGCGAGTTAGATCAGTACCGCTTTATGCAGGCGGTTGAAGAAAACCCTTACGTGATTCCAATCATCAAAGAGGCAGACGCGACTCTGAACTTCGGCGGTGGTTGGCATACCGACAGCTCATATCAGGCCATACCGCCCAAGGCGACGGTTCTGTATGCCGTAGAGGTGCCAGAAGAGGGGGGCGACACCAAGTTCGCCAATGCCACCGCAGCCTTTGAAGCTCTGAGCGACGGCATGAAAGAAAACCTGGTTCGCTGGCGCGGCGTCTTCTCGCCTAAGCTCGTACACGGCAGCGGTGGTTTTTACAAAAGCGAAGAAGCGGAAGAGAACCTTGGTAACGCCTACGGCGGCGACAACGACTATGCAGAGACAGAGGTTGTGCACCCTATTATTCGCACCCATGCAGAAACCGGCGCTAAGAGCATTTATTGCGGCATGGCGCATACCGTGAACATCGAGGGTTGGAGTCGCGACGACAGTCTGCCTATATTCCGCCATTTGACCGAGCATTTAACTCAAGACCAATTCGTGACCCGCTTTAAGTGGCGGCAAGGCTCCCTCGCCATGTGGGATAATCGCTGCGTCTTTCACTACGCCCTAAACGACTACCACGGTCATCGGCGTCATATGCATCGGGTCACTATTAAGGGTGAAAAACCCCGGTAACCTAATTAGCAAGAATCAACAAAAATTAACGAGGAGGGCACTGTGTCCCAAGAAAATGAGTCCCAACAAAACGAGGCCCAGCAGAGGGCGGCCGCACTGCAGCACGAGGTCAATGCTTTCATCGCTGAGAATCTGTCGCAAGAACTGGTAGACGGGGCCCAGCTCGGATTTGGTATCAGTCGAGAGTTGGGGACACGCTGGCATCAGGCCGTGCACCAGCGCGGCTGGGTAGCACCGGATTGGCCCTTAGAGTACGGCGGTACGGGCTGGGGTATTCGCGAAAAGCAGGTGTATTCCGACTCCATGGCACTTGCAGGCGCCCCAATGATCATGCCCTTTGGCATCGACATGGTCGGACCGGTTATTTACACCTTTGGCACCCAAGCGCAAAAAGATCAGCATTTACCCAGCATCCTTGACGGCAGCGTGTGGTGGTGTCAGGGCTACTCTGAGCCGGGCAGTGGATCAGATTTGGCATCGCTGAAAACCAGTGCCGTGCGTGAGGGCGATCACTACTTGGTGAACGGTCAAAAAATTTGGACCACCAATGCCCATAAGGCGGATTGGATTTTTGCCCTTGTGCGCACAGACCAGGATGCCAAAGCGCAGCGCGGCATTAGCTTTTTGCTCATCGACATGAATACTCCGGGTTTGGAGGTCAAGCCGATTGTGTCCATAGATGGTATGCACCACCTCAATCAGGTGTTCTTTGAAGACGTGCGGGTACCCGTTGAGAACCTAATCGGCGAAGAAAATGCCGGCTGGACTTATGCGAAATTTCTACTGAGTAATGAACGGGCGGGCATTGCAAACGTGGCGGCGTCTAAGCGGTTGGTAGGCCAATTAAAAGAGATTGCGCGCCAAGAAGGCAGCGGCGATGGCGAAAGTCTGGCTGAGAATTCTGATTTCATGATGCGGCTGGCTGCCGTGGAAGTGCAGCTCAATGCGCTGGCTGCTCAGGAGGCCCGGGTAATTGCCAGCATGGAGACCACGGGCAACCCAGGTGATGCGGCTTCTATGTTGAAAATTATTGGCTCCGAGGTCGAGCAAAATCTGCGAGCTCTGCGGGTCGAGGCCATCGGTTACTACAGCCTACCCTTTGAAGTATCGCTGATACGAGGCGAAAGCAATCTGCCTGCACCGGGTCCAGATTATGCTGTCAGTGCGGTAGCCGACATGAACTTCAGTCGAGCAGCGTCAATTTATGGCGGTTCGAATGAGATTCAGCGC
>JAYYHB010000028.1:0-3114 GCA_036157095.1 Pseudomonadota bacterium | reverse complement strand
ATACCTGCAGATCAAAAAATACTGCACGTGCTACCACAGGAGTACATCATCGATAGTCAGGAGGGCGTAAAGGAGCCTTTGGGTATGTCCGGTGTGCGCCTTGAGGCCAAGGTACATATGGTGACCTGCGCAGTGAACGCGGTGCAAAACATTGAAAAGTGCGTTGAGCGCTGTGGCCTGGCGGTAAACGATGTGATTCTTGAGCAATTGGCATCAAGCTACTCGGTACTCAGTGATGATGAACTAAATCTTGGGGTTTGTTTGGTCGACATTGGTGGTGGTACCACGGACATTGCAGTCTTCACGGAAGGGGCGATTCGGCATACGGCTGTCATTCCGATTGCGGGCGATCAGGTAACCAACGATATCGCGATGGCATTGCGTACGCCCACACAAAACGCCGAGGACATAAAAATAAGGTATGCCTGTGCGCTTACACAGTTGGCTAAACCTGACGAAGTGATTAAAGTACCTGGTGTCGGCGACAAACCAGAAAAAGAAATGTCGCGCCAAACGTTGGCAGAAGTGGTAGAACCGCGCTACGACGAGTTATTTAGATTGATTCAAGCAGAGCTGCGGCGAAGTGGCTTTGAGAGCATCATAGCTTCAGGCATCGTCTTAACCGGTGGCGGAGCAAAGATGGAAGGGTTGATTGAGCTTGCGGAAGAGATATTCCACATGCCGGTCAGTTTGGGGGCGCCACGTCTCGTGGCGGGTTTGAAGGACATCGTAAGGAATCCCGTGTACGCAACCAGCGTTGG
Source organism: Pseudomonadota bacterium (assembly GCA_036157095.1). GTDB lineage: Bacteria > Pseudomonadota > Gammaproteobacteria > Pseudomonadales > Azotimanducaceae > UBA4421. The sequence goes on along the minus strand of JAYYHB010000028.1, from coordinate 2,353 downwards.
CTTGTTGCAGTACGGGCTAGAACGCGAACAGGAACGCGCTGAAAAACAAAGCGGCCGTAAGAGCAGTATGTTTGACAGCATTAGGAACTGGTTTCGCGACAACTTCTAGCACAAGCAGGAGATGGCGATGTTTGAGATAGTCGATAGCGCACCGCAAAACGCAGTGATCAAGGTCATTGGCGTTGGCGGCGGTGGCGGCAATGCCGTGCAGCATATGGTTAGCAATGATGTCAAAGGAGTCGACTTCATTGCAGTCAATACAGATGCACAAGCCCTAGACGGCTTGGGTGCGGCGAGAACCCTGCAAATTGGTAGCAGCATTACCAAGGGGTTAGGTGCTGGTGCGAATCCTGAAATTGGGCGTGCGGCAGCAATAGAGGATCGTGAACGTCTCGCTGAACTTCTCAGCGGTGCGGATATGGTCTTTATTACTGCGGGCATGGGTGGAGGCACCGGCACCGGAGCAGCACCCGTGGTTGCAGAGGTAGCCAAGGAACTGGGCATCCTCACCGTCGCTGTGGTGAGCAAACCGTTCAAATTTGAGCGCCGCTCAAAAATCGCTGAAAAAGGTCTGGCTGAGTTAGTCGAGCACGTCGATTCATTGATCACCATTCCCAATCAAAAACTTCACGATGTGCTGGGTGACGGCACTTCGATGAAGGAGGCCTTTGCTGCTGCCAATAATGTTTTGCTCGGCGCGGTCAAAGGTATCGCTGACCTTATCATCTTGCCCGGCATGATTAACGTCGACTTTGCCGACGTTCGTACCGTGATGTCTGAGATGGGGTCCGCCATGATGGGTACCGGTCGATCTAGTGGGCCAAACCGTGCGCGGGATGCGGCCGAGGCGGCCATTCGCTCGCCGCTGCTGGACGATATCGATATCAACGGTGCGCGAGGAATTCTCGTTAACGTAGCCGGTGCTGATCTCACCATGGGCGAATTCATGGAGGTTGGTGACATGGTGGAGGAGTTTGCCTCTGAAAATGCAACAGTAGTTGTTGGTACTGTTATAGACGAGAGCTTGGGCGACGACATGATGGTGACCATTGTGGCTACCGGATTGGGCAAGGCGAACAAACCCAATATTGTCATCGACAACGACCCGGCGATTGAAGCTCCCGGTGTTCACGGTAGTTATGACGACTTTGATGTGCCGCCTCATGCTCGCAACCCTGTTCGTCACCCCAATACTCTGGAAAGCGTAGATATTCAGGGTAAGGATCTTGACTACTTAGACGTGCCAGCTTTTTTAAGGCGGCAAGCAGACTAGTTGAATCGATCACAGACGCGGTAATGAGAGGTAGTTGCCATGTCTCTGGCTAATTCGCAGCAGACGCTGAAAAATAGCATCCGTGCTTCTGGCGTCGCCCTGCATTCGGGATGCAAGGTCAACATGACTTTGCGTCCGGCTGAGGTTAACGCTGGCGTTATTTTCAAACGAACTGATCTGCCACAAAGTGTCGCCTTCAAAGCCTGTGCGGGTAGCGTGGGTGATACACAGATGGCTACCTCTTTGAAGTCCCAGGGTTATAACTTATCCACCGTTGAACACATGATGTCTGCGTTGTCTGGTTTGGGAATCGACAACGTGACCATTGAAGTGGACGGAGAAGAGTTGCCCATTATGGATGGCAGCGCCGCTCCTTTTGTGTTTCTGCTGCAGTCTGCGGGTATCGTTGACCAGTCTGCAAAAAAGAGGTTTTTGCGAATTTTAAAGCGTATCGAGGTGAGGGAAGGCGATGCGACTGCCTCTCTAGCACCTCATGAGGGTTTTAAGCTCAGCTACACACTTGAGTATGATCATCCGGTCTTCGCAGCTCATGAACACACAGCCTGCGTTGAGTTTTCTGCGATGAGTTTTGTTAAAGAGGTAAGCCGGGCGCGTACCTTCGGCTTTCTTGCGGATTTCGAAAAACTGCAGGAGCTCAATCTTGCTCAAGGCGGGAGTCTCGATAACGCTGTAGTTGTGGATGACTCAAAAATACTAAACGAACATGGGCTGCGTGCTCATGACGAATTCGTAAAGCATAAGATCCTCGATGCAATTGGCGACCTCTATTTGCTGGGTCACAGCGTGATCGGCCACTTTCATGGACACAAGTCGGGGCATAGCCTTAACAACAAACTGGTTCGTGCTTTGCTGGCAGATGAGGATGCGTTTGAGATAGTTTCCTTCAATGAACCCTGCCAGGTACCGGAGGCCTACGCGAGAAACGCGTCGCTGCGCGAGCTCTAGATCATCGGCGCCAGAAGGGCAACTAAGCTGCGATTAGCCAAGCACCTTGAAAACAACCTCGTTCACGTGGCTGAATGCCGAGAGGGGTCTCAACTTTTTAAGCAGGTCTTGTTG